>CAZNIX010000686.1:0-2262 GCA_964573125.1 uncultured Thermoanaerobaculia bacterium | reverse complement strand
GGCGCCGCGCGGGCCGCGCGCGCCCGCCCCCGGCGCCGAGGTGGTACTGCGGCTCCCCCGCCTGCGGCTGCGCGTGCCCAACACCCTCGACCGCTACGTCGCGCGCCGGTTCGCCACCGTGTTCCTGCTCGTGATGCTGTCGGGGTTCACCCTCTACATCATCGCCGACCTGGGCGAGAACCTCGACGAGATCCTCAAGCACCACGTCCGCCAGGACGTCGTCGTCTCCTACTACAAGTACCTCTCGCTGCAGATCTTCTACGAGATGGCGCCGGTCTTCGTGCTGGTCACCACGCTCCTCACCCTGAGCCTGCTCGCGCGCAGCAACGAGGTCACCGCGTGCAAGGCGCTCGGGATCTCGGTCTACCGGCTGGCGGTGCCGGCGCTCGGGGCGGCGGCGCTGGTGCTGCTGCTCTCGGTGTTCCTCGAGGCCGAGGTGCTCCCGGCCTCGAACCGCAAGGTGGCGCAGCTCAAGGACGAGATCCGCGGCCGCGAGACCGCCCGCACCTACCGCCGCGCCGACCGCCAGTGGCTGTTCGGCCAGGACCGCTTCATCTACAACTACCTGCACTACGACCCCAAGGGGCCGTCGCTCCAGCGGCTGCAGGTGTTCGAGTTCGATCGCGACCACCGGCTGGTCGGCCGCCTCTTCACCGACCGCGCCGAATACCGCCGCGACGGCACCTGGCGCTTCGAGGACGGCTGGGTGCGCCGCTTCGACGGCGTCAAGCCCACCGGCTTCCTCCCCTTCGCCGGACCGCGCCGGGTCGACTACCCGGAGACCCCGGAGTTCTTCGACTCCGAGATCCGCCCGCCCGACCAGATGCCGTTCGGCGAGCTGCGCGAGTACGTCGCGGAGCTGCGCGCGAGCGGGCAGCCGGTGCCCGAGCTCAAGGTCGAGCTCTACCGCAAGCTCGCCTGGCCGGCGATCTCGCTGGTGATGGCGCTGGTCGCGCTCCCGTTCGCGTTCCGCCTCGGCCGCGGCGGCGCGCTCTACGGCATCGGGGTCTCGATCGTCCTCGGCCTCGCCTACCTCGCCGTCTTCACCTTCTTCACCAACCTCGGCGAGGCCGGCGCCCTCCCCCCGGCGCTCGCGGTCTGGAGCCCCAACCTGCTGTTCGCCATGTTCGCCGGCTATCTCTTCCTGGGCGTGAGAACTTGACCCGGGGATCCGCTCGCTTTCAGTTTGGCAAGGAGGTCCGGGTCGAGGGTGTCCCTCCCGGGGACGCCAGACCGCGCGCTCGACGGATCGTCGAGGAAGAGCTACGCGGGAGTGCGCGCGGGCTGACGAGGCGCCGGCCGACCCCCACCCGCACCCTCCGAGCCGGCGCCGTGCCCTGGGAGGGACACCCTCGACCCGGACCGGCCGGCGAAGGATTCCGCTTCTGCCGGGGCTCCAAGGAGTGATGCGAGTGGTGCGCCGGGGCGAACGCGCCTGCGCCGACGACGAGCGCGCGCTCGTCGCCCGGCTGCGCGCCGGCGAGGAGGCGGCGTTCGAGGAGCTGTTCGACGGCTCGTTCCAGGCGCTCTACCGCTTCGCGCTCCGCCGCGTCGGCGGCGACGGCGAGCTGGCCAAGGAGGTCGCCCAGGCGGTGTTCTGCACCGCGTTCGCGAAGCTCGACGGCTTCCGCGGCGAGGCGCCGCTGTTTACCTGGCTGTGCGCCATCTGCCGCTCGGAGATCAGCCACCACTTCCGCCGCCGGAAGCGCCTGGCGCCGCGCCCGGCCGAGGTCGCGGAGGCGGCCGGCGAGGACGACGCGGGGGCGCCGGCGGGCGCGGGCGCGGTGAGCCCGGACGACCCGGAGGGCCACCTGCTGCGCAACGAGCTGTCACGGCAGGTCCACGACACCGTCGACCGCCTGCCGCCGCGCTACGGCCGGGCGCTCGAATGGAAGTACGGCGAGGGGCTGACGGTGGCGGAGATCGGCGCCCGGCTCGGGCTGAGCACCAAGGCGGCGGAGTCGCTGCTGACCCGTGCTCGGGTCGCCTTTCGCTCCGGGTTTCTCCGCGCCGGCGGCCGGCTGCCGAGCCCGTCGCTGTGCGCACGGGAGTGATCGCCATGCACGACCAGGACTCCGACGACCCCGGGGACGAGGCGATGGACCGGCTGTTCGATCTCGCCGGCCGCCCGCCCGCGCTGCCGCCCGAGGAGCTGGCGCCGATCAAGGCCGATCTGTGCCGCGCCTGGCGGCGCTCGCTCGAGATCGGCGCCGCCCGGCGCCGCCGCCGCCTCGGCCTCGCCGCCGCCGCCGGCCTCGCCGC
>CAZNIX010000685.1:0-2263 GCA_964573125.1 uncultured Thermoanaerobaculia bacterium | reverse complement strand
CCGCCGCCGTCCCGCCGGCGAGCGCGCCCGCGCCGCCCGCCGCGAGAGCGACGGCGGCCGCGGCGGCGCAGAGCGGCAGCGGGTTGAGCAGCGCCTCGCCGAGATAGGCGGCGGGGGCGATCCGGCGGCGGAGCTGGCTCCAGCGCAGGTGGCGGGCGAGGAAGTCCCGCACGCTCCGCCGGCCGCCGATCACGGTCACCGGCACGGGCGAGAGCGCCACCCGCCAGCCGGCGCGGTGGAAGGCGCGGCCGAGCACGTAGTCCTCGGCGAGCACGTCGGCGACCGCGGCCCAGCCGCCGAGCGCGGTCAGGACGCGCCGGCGCAGCAGCATCGACTTGCCGACCACGCACGGATGGCCGGCGAGCACGTCGGCGGCGCACACCGAGGCGGCGACGAAGGAGTCGCAGTGGAGGCCGTCGAAGAGCGCCCCGAGGCTCCGCTCGCCGCCGCCGGCGAGCACGCTCGAGACCAGCCCGACCGGGCGCCCGGCGCGGTCGCCGGCGGTCATCTCGTCGACCATCGCGGCGAGGTAGCCGGGCGGCACGCGGACGTTCGAGTCCGAGATGAGCAGGTGCTCGTAGCGGGCGTGGTGGGTGAGCTGCGCGAGGTTGCGCACCTTGGGGTTGAGCCCGAGGCGCGGGGCGCCGGCGACGATCGTGATCGCCACCCCCGGGAAGTCGCGCCGGAGCCGCTCGGCGACTTCGAGCGCGGGGTCGTCCGGGTCCTCGGCGCCGAGCACCAGCTCGAACGCGTCGTCGTAGTCCTGGCGGGCGAGCGAGACGAGGTTGTCGTAGAGGCCGGGATCGACGCCGCACAGCGGCTTGAGCACGCTGACCGGCGGGCGCCGCGGCGGGGGCTCGGACCCGCGGCCGGGCTTGCGAGCGAGCAAACGCAGCGCGGCCATGTCGGCCGCGAGCGTGAGGGCGAGCGCGACGAGGGCGAGCAGCAGGAGGGCGGCGGCGAGCGAGTTCATGCCGCGAGCATGATCGCGCGGGGCGGTGACGGGGCGGTGACGGGGGTGTGCGGAGGCGGTTACGTCCCGGTTCCGCCCCGGATGGGCGCCGGGCCGGGGCGAGAGGCTCTCGCCGGGCGACCGCGCGCTGTTGCGGTCTGAGGGCCGGGCCGTGGTGAGAGGCTCTCGCCGGGCGACCGGGCCGCGCTTCAAGCAGGCAGGGGCGGTCGGCGCGGCCCTCCACTGCCCCGGCGCGGGTCCGGGTCGGCGGCCGAGCGGGTGCGTTGAGCGCCGGGTCAGAGGCCGCCCGGCGAGAGCCTCTCACCCCGGCCCTCCTTGCCGGACTGGGCGGAGGCGTCCGGCGAGGGCCTCTCACCCCGGCCCTCCTTGCCCGACCGGGGGCGGAACCGGGACGCGATCGGGGTGGAGTTGGCGGTGTGGAGGGTCAGGGGCTGTTGCCGGACTGGAGGTGGACGACCTCGCCGTCGAGGAGGAAGGTGACGGCGTCGCCTTCGGCGAGGAGGTCGGCGAGCCAGGGGTGGGCGCCGAGGAGGGCGGCGGCTTCGGGCGTGCCGGGAGGCACCTCGCGGGGGCCGGCGGGGGGGAGGTCGAGCTGGCGCCAGGCGCCGGCGGTGCGCTCGAAGGTGCGGCCGCCGGCGTCGCGGCGGGGGAGGTCCTCGGTGCCGGGCTCGCGGTAGGCGCGGGCGGCCTCGCGGGTGGGGACGACGATCGCGGGGCCGCGGTTTTCGAGGCGGTCGAGGGTGGAGGCGAAGAAGTAGAGGATCGCGGCGAGCGCGACGACCAGGGCGAAGGGCATGAAGATCGCGATCAGCGGGCGCAGGCGCGCCAGCTCGTCCTCGAAGCGGGCGAGCGCGCCGGCGCGCGGGGCGGCGAGGGCGATCCGGCGCTGGACGTGCTGGGCGAGCGCGGGCGGCGGCGCCGCGCGCTCGAGCCGGCGAAGCGAATCGACCACCCGGTGGAGCGAGGCCAGCTCGGCGCGGCACGACGGGCAGAGCGCGAGGTGATCCTCGACCCGCCGGCCGTCGCCCGCCGGCAGCTCGCCGTCGAGGTAGGCCGAGAGCAGCTCGGTCGGCGCGTGCGGGTTGAGCGCGGTCACGGTGAAGTCTCCTCGCCGGGCGCGAGCAGGCGGCGCAGGGCGTCGCGGCCGCGGGCGATCCGCGAGCGCACGGTGCCGATGCGCATGCCGAGCACCTCGGCGATCTCCTCGTAGGTCAGCCCCTCGAGGTCGCGCAGCACCACCGCCTCGCGGAACGCCGGCGGCAGCGCGGTGAGCGCCGCGGTCACCCGCCG
>CAZNIX010000684.1:0-2266 GCA_964573125.1 uncultured Thermoanaerobaculia bacterium | reverse complement strand
GCGGCCAGCAGGTCGCGCATGCGCGGCGCGCCTTCGCGGCAGGGCGCGCCTTCGCGGCGGGGCGCGCCTTGGCCGTCGCGCGGGCCTTCGCCGCCGGGCGGCCCTTGGTCGTCCCGCGGCTTCTCGCCGTCCCGCCGCTCACCGCAGGTCGACCTCGAGCCGCGCGGTCGCCGCGCGCCTGGGCGCCGGCAGCACCGACGTGCCGCCGAAGCCGCGGGTGAAGTACTCCTCGTCGGTCAGGTTGTCGAGGTTGAGCCGGAGCTTGAAGCGCCCGCGCTCCCACCAGGCGGCGGCGGCGAGGGTGGCGTACTCGTCGATCGCGAACGCGTTGTCCTCGTCGATGAACTGGTCGGAGACCCAGCGCGCGCCGGCGCCCAGGCCGAGGCCGTCCGCGACCCGGGTCGATAGCCACAGGCTGGCGACGTGCGCGGGGGTGAACGGCGCGTCCTGCCCCGAGAAGTCGCGGACGACCACGAACGGCGGGACGGGCAGGAACTGGGTCTCGCGGTACTCGGTCAGCTCGCTCTCGGTGTAGGCGTAGGCGAAGAGGTAGCGCAGCCCGGAGAGCCACGCCGGCCCGCGCCCGACCGTGCCGCGCAGCTCGGCCTCGAAGCCGCGCGAGCGCTGGTCGCCGATCTGGCGCACGACGCCGGTCGCGTCGGGGATCGCCACCCCGTGGCGGTCGATGCGGAACGCGGCGAGGACCGCCTCGGCGCGGCCGCCCCAGAGCGCGGCCTTGACCCCGGCCTCGCTCTGGGCGCTGTCCTCGGGCACGCGATCGGCGGCCGGGGTGAAGGTCGAGGGCGGCGAGAACGCCTCGCCGTAGGAGGCGTAGAGCGCGAGGTCGGGCGCCGGCGCCCACACCGCGCCGAGCATCGGCGACAGCTCGCCGTCGTCGCGCGCGGTGCCGGCGGCGGCGTCCTCGAACTCGATCGTGTCCCAGCGGGCGCCGACGAGCAGGCGCAGCGAGTCGCCGAGCGAGATCTGGTCGACGACGTAGGGGGCGACGACCAGGCTCTCGGCGTCAGCGCGCATCGCCTGGCCGGGGATCCGCGGCAGGAGGTCGATCGAGTCGGGCGCGGTCTCGACCGGGTCGTCGAGCCCGATCAGCGGCAGGAAGGCGACGTCGAACGCGAAGCGGTCGCGGTAGCGCACCGCCTCGACGCCGAGCAAGAGCTCGTGCTCGACCGCGCCGCCGCCGAGGCGGACCACCGCCTCGAGCTGGTTGCCGGTCAGCTCCTGCTCGTCGTCGAGCAGCAGGAGGCTCCGCGCGACCAGCTCGCCGGCGAACGGGATCGGGAAGACGCCGTTGAAGATCGTCGCCCGCGAGCGCCAGTCCATGGTCCGCCGGTAGGCCTTGTCGCGCACGATCAGGCTCGGGCCGAGGATCGCCTCGTAGTCGAGCTGCAGGCGGTCGATGGTCTGGTCGGAGACGTCGAACGGCGACTGCCAGGAGCGCTCGCGCGGTGCGTCCGGCACCACGGTGGCGAGGCCGCGGGCGTCGAAGAGCAGCGGCAGCCCGTTGTCCGGCGAGTAGTCGGCCTCGACGCGCTCGAGGTTGACGTTCAGCGAGTGGTTGTCGCGCGGGCGCCAGGTCAGCGCCGGGTTGACCGCGCCGAGGTCGCTGTCCCGGCCGTCGCGGTGGCCGTCGGACTCGCGCCACAGGCCGTTGACCCGGAACGACAGCGCGCCGTCGGCGGCGGCGAGGTTGGCGTCGGCGGTCGCCTCGTAGGTGTCGAAGCTGCCGGCGCCGGCGGTGACGCGGCCGAAGCTCCCGGGCAGCGGCTGCTTGCGCACCAGGTTGACCGTGCCGGCGAGCGGTCCGCCGCCGTAGAGAAACGACGACGGCCCCTTGAACACCTCGGCGCGCTCGACGTTGTAGAGCTGGTAGAACGTGGTCTCCAGCTCGGGCGCGCCGTCGGAGAGGATCAACCCGCTCGACACCGAGTCGAAGCCGCGGACGACGAAGAAGTCGAAGACGCCGCTCCCGGTGTGGACGCCGAGGCCGCTGACGTTCTCGAGCGCGTCGCCGAGCACGGTCGCCCCCTGCTCGGCGAGGAGCGGCCCCGGCACCACCGCCACGCTCGCCGGCGTCTCGCGCAGCGGCAGCGGGAGCTTGGCCGCGACCGTGTTCGACGACGGGATCCACGGCAGCTCGTCGGTGACTTGGAGCGCGGCGCCGAAGATGTAGGTCGGATCCGGCGCCGGCGCGCCGCCGGCGGCCGGCTCGGCCTCGCCCTGCGCGCCCGCCGCGGCCGGCGCGGGC
>CAZNIX010000683.1:0-2266 GCA_964573125.1 uncultured Thermoanaerobaculia bacterium | reverse complement strand
GCTGAAGAACACCAGCGTCACGACCACCCACGAGAGCGCGAACAGGAAGCCGTCGGCGGCGAGCCGGCCGCCATCGCCCTCCGCCCCCTCCGCTCCCGGCCGCGGCGCCACCCCCGACGGCCGCACCAGCCCGCGCCAGCCCGCGACCAGCGCCGCGGGCAGCAGGACGGACCAGGGGAAGAAGTCGGCGGGTACGGAGGTCAGGTAGTGGTACCAGGGTTTCCAGTGGTGCCAGGGGTCGACGAAGCGGCCGACGTTCTGCTTGAAGACCAGCCCCTGCCAGTAGTCCTCGCCGCCGGCCATCCCCGCCGGCACCAGCCAGGCGAGGACGACGAGCGCCCAGAGCAGGAGCCCGCGGCCGACGCGCAGGCGCCGGAGGTCGCGCCAGCGGCGGGTGAGGGCGAGAAACGCGATCACGGCGAGCAGCGGCGGCAGCATCCCGGCCGGTCCCTTGGTCACGGTCGCGACCCCGGTGACGGCGAAGAACAGCCAGTAGAAGCCGCGGCGGTCCTCGCTCCAGCCGCGCAGCCAGCACCACATCGCGAGCGCGACCAGCGCGGTGAGCAGCATGTCGATCTGCCCGAAGCGCGCGTGCCAGAACACGGTCCAGCAGGTGCCGAGCGCGGCGGCGGCGAGCCAGGCGGCGCGCCGCCCGAACAGGCGCCGGGCGAGCGTGAACGTGAGCAGCAGGGCGCCGATCGCCGCCAGCGCCGACGGCAGCCGCGCCGCGGTCTCGGTCACCCGGCCGAACGGCGCGCTCGCGGCGGCGATCGCCCAGAAGTAGAGCGGCGGCTTCTCGCCGTAGACCGCGCCGTTCAGATACGGGACCAGCCAATCGCCGCGCTCGCGCATCTCGCGCGCGACCTCGGCGTAGCGCGCCTCGTCGGGGTTCCAGAGGTCGCGCGCGCCGAGCGCCGGCAGGTAGAGGAGCGCGCCGGCGAGGGCGAGCAGCGCCAGGTCGCGCCGCGGCGCCGGCCGGCCCCTAGCCATCCCCCGCGCCGCGCCGCCCCCGCGGCCCGTAGATGAACCACAGGTTGCGGCCGTAGATCAGGATGCCGGTGGCCTGGCCGACGATGAACACCGGGTCGCGCCGGTAGACGGCGTAGGCGAGCAGCGTCAGCCCGCCGCCGATGCTCAGGAACCAGAAGGCAGGCGGGACGTAGCTCTGGCGCCGCCGCTCGGAGGCGAGCCACTGGACGAAGAAGCGGCTGAAGAACAGGGCCTGTCCGGCGAAGCCGATGACGAGCCAGAGCTTTCCGGAGTCCACGGTGAGACCTCCTCGACCAGGCGCCGGTCGATCCAGCGCCGCTGCATCCAGCGCACGGCGAAGAGATCGACCAGCGCGCGCCAGATCCGGTTGCGGATGTTGTACTTGGGTTCGCCGTGGCGGCGCGGGCGGTGGTTGACCGGCACCTCCCTGACCCGCGCTCCGGCCAGCCGCAAGAGCGTCGGCAGGAAGCGGTGGATGCCGGTGAACATCGGCACGCGGGCGACGAACGGCGCGCGGTAGGCGCGCAGCGTGCAGCCGACGTCGGCGATCGACTCCCGGGTCAGCCGGTTGCGCACCCCGTTGGCGATCCGCGACGACGCCCGCCGCAGCCAGTCGTCCCGCCGCTTCGCCCGCACTCCGCACACCACGTCGCAGTCGGCCAGCTCGGCGAGCAGGCGCGGGATGTCCGCCGGGTCGTTCTGGAGGTCGCCGTCGAGGGTCACCAGCACCGGCGCCCGCGCGTGGGTGAACCCGGCGTCGAGCGCCGCCGAGAGCCCCGAGTTGCGGCCGATGCGCACCACGCGCACCCGCGGGTCGGCCGCCGCCAGCGCCGCGAGCACGGCCGGGCCGGCGTCGGTCGAGCCGTCGTCGGCCCAGATCACCTCGTAGGCGATCCCGAGCGGGTCGAGCGCAGCCGCAATCTCGCGCGCCAGCTCGGGCACGCTCTCGGCCTCGTTGTAGACCGGCACGATCACCGACAGCTCGGGGACGGCGGCCGGCGCCGGAGCCCCGCCGCGCCCGGCCGGCGCGGCCGTCGCCTCGGGGTCGTCCGGCGGAGGGGGACTCGGCATGAGGGCGCTCGGGCGGGATCGGGTGCGGGGTGCGGCGGGCCGCCGCCGATCATACACCCCGGTGCGGATGCGGAAAGGCTACAATCCGCCGCCGATGCGCGCTCCCCGCCCGCTCGTCCGCCTCGCCGCCGGCCGGCCGCTGGCGCTCGCCTGCGCCGTCATCGCGGCCGCGGCGCCGCCGGTGGCGCAGGCATCCGCCGCCTCG
>CAZNIX010000682.1:0-2268 GCA_964573125.1 uncultured Thermoanaerobaculia bacterium | reverse complement strand
CCGGCACCCAGGTGCCGACCTCCTCGCCGGCGAGCGCGCGCGGCAGCGCCGTGGGATCGACGCCGCTCGCGATCACCGCGTGGCAGCCGGCGCGGCTCGCGACCGCGGCGGCCGAGAGCTTGCTCTTCATGCCGCCGCGGCCGGCCGCCGTGCCGGTGCCGGCGACCACGCCGCTGCCGGGGCCGGGATCGGGGAGGGTGGCGATCAGGCGCGCGCCGGGGCCCTGGCGGGGGTCGCGGTCGAACACCCCGTCGACGTCGGTGAGCAGCACGAGGAGGTCGGCCTCGAGCTCGGCGGCGACCAGCGCCGAGAGCTTGTCGTTGTCGCCGAACACCCGCCGGCCGTCGCCCGCGGGCGGCGCCAGCTCCTCGGTCGCCACGGCGTCGTTCTCGTTGATCACCGGCACCGCGCCGCGGCGCAGGAGCGCGGAGAGCGTGTTGCGCAGGTTGAGGTAGCGGCTCCGGTCCTCGAAGTCGCCCTGGGTGAGGAGCACCTGGCCGCAGACCAGGCCGAGGCGCGCGAAGGCCTCGCGGTAGAGGCTCATCAGGAGCCCCTGGCCGACCGCGGCGCAGGCCTGGCGCTCGTCCAGCTCGTCGGGCACCGCGGGCAGGCCGAGCGCCTCGCGGCCGAGGCCGACCGCGCCGGAGCTGACCACCAGCACGTCGACGCCGCGGCGGCGGAGGCGCGCTGCGGCGTCGACCACGCCCGAGAAGCGGGCGAGCGCGATGCGGCCGTCGTCGTCGGTCAGGACGCGGGTGCCGACCTTGATGACGGTGCGCCGCGAGCGGGCGACCGCGGCGCGGGCGGGCTCGGGCCGCGGCGCGGTCATCGGCGGGAGCTCCGGCCGGCTCGGCGGGCGCCCGGCGGGCGGCCGGCGCGCGGCTTGAGCCGGTCGGGCCGGGACGCTATGATCCCTCGGCTCTGCGCGTCTCGTGGGGCCTCTCGCGCGCCACGCGCTCCGGCGCTGCGCTCTCTGTTCTCGCGTGACATCGGGTAGCCGGGATGGGGTCTTCGGGAGGGCGACGATGAGTCTCTCGGGCAAACTGGAAGAGCTGCCGCTCCCCCATCTGCTGCAGATCATCTCCAACAACCGCGTCACCGGCAAGCTCAGCCTGACCCGGCGCGACGGCCACGGGCTGGTGGTCTTCCGCGACGGCAAGATCATCTATGCCGCGACCAACTCGGCGCGCGAGACCTTCGGCAACATCCTGCTCCTGCGCAAGGAGATCTCGGCCTCGGTGCTCGAGGAGGCGCTCGAGCGCCAGGGACGGAGCGCGGTCGAGCGCCGGCTCGGCAGCATCCTGCTCGAGATGGGGGCGATCGAGGAGGAGGTCCTCCACAAGGTGATGCTCGAGCAGGTCGAGAAGGTCCTGCTCGAGCTGTTCGGGTGGACGAGCGGCTTCGTCAAGTTCGAGGTGCTCGACATCCCCGAGCGCGGCGAGGTGGCGGTCGATGCCACCGACTTCCTGGTCGCCGAGGGGCTGCCGACCGAGCGGCTGGTGGTCGAGGTCATGCGCCGGATCCAGGAGGACCGCGGCGACCACCTCGACCGCGAGCTCGCGGCGGTGCTCGGCGACGGCGGCGGCGCCGGCGCGCCGGCCGAGGAGCCGATCGGGGACCCGGCGGACGTCGACCCCGACCGCCTGCCGACGCTCAAGAGCCTGATGACCGAGATCCGCAGCCCGGCGTTCACCGGCGAGGTGACGCTCGGGATCCTCCGCTTCGCCGCCCACCTGGTGCGCCGCGGCGTGCTCTTCCTCCACGCCTCCGGGCTGGTCAGCGGCATGGGACAGTTCGGGATCGACGCCGCCGGAGAGTCGGCCGATGACCGGGTGCGCAAGATCCGGGTGCCGTCCCAGGAGCCCTCGGTCTTCCTCGACGTCATCGAGCGCCAGGAGACCTACCGCGGCCCGCTCGAGCGGCGCTTCTGGAACGTCGAGCTGTCGCGCGCCCTCGGCGGCGGCTTCCCGACCGAGGTGGTGGCGGTGCCGATGGTGGTCGGCGGCCGGGTGGCGCTGATCTTCTACGGCGACGACCTCCCCGACGGCGGCCCGCTGCCGGCGGTCGACGAGCTGGAGCTGCTGATGATCCAGGGCGGGCTCGCGATCGAAAAGGCCGCGCTCGAGGTGCGCCTGCGCGCGCTCGAGAGCCGCCGCGTTTCTTGAGGGGGGCTTTTCAAGCCCCCCTCCCCGCGGGAGTGACGTCTTGGTTCAAGGGGGCGCGGGGGCCCCTCCCCCGAGTCGGCGGCTTCGCCGCCGCGCGCCTGTG
>CAZNIX010000681.1:0-2268 GCA_964573125.1 uncultured Thermoanaerobaculia bacterium | reverse complement strand
TCGCCCCCGCGCCCCGAGCCCCCCTCGAAGACCTCAGGCATCGCCCTCCCAGCTCTCCGGCACCGCCACCGGCTCGGCGCTCCCGGCCTCGGCGGCGTCCGGCCCCTCGCCGGCGTCCGCCTCCTCGCCCGCCTCGCCGCCGCCGCGCTCGCCGCGCCGGCCGGGGATCGCCTTGACGAAGCCGCGCCGGGCGCTGGTCACGAACGCGACCAGGAAGTCGACCTCCGGATCGCCGGCCAGCTCGGCCGAGATGCGCGCGACCGCCTGCGCGGTGTTGAGCCCGGCGTAGATCAGGTAGCGCAGCGCCTGCCGCAGCCGCTTCACGGTCTCGCCGGGCACCTGCTTGCGCCGCAGGCCGATCGCGTTGAGGCCGTAGCACGAGGCCTTGATCCCGACCGTCTTGGCGAACGGCAGCGCGTCCATGGTCACCACCGTGTAGCCGCCGACGTAGGCGTGGCGGCCGACCCGGCAGAACTGGTGGACGGCCGAGAAGGCGCCGATCACGGCGTCGTCCTGGACCTCGACGTGGCCGGCGAGGGTGGCGCCGTTGACGAACACCGTGCGGCTGCCGACCCGCGCGTCGTGGCCGACGTGGGAGTAGGCCATGAACAGGTTGCGGTCGCCGATCCGGGTCACCCCGCCGCCGCCGGCGGTGCCCCGGTGAACGGTCGAGAACTCGCGGAAGTGGTTGCCGTCGCCGACCTCGAGGAAGACCTCCTCGCCGCCGTACTTGAGGTCCTGGGGGTCGAAGCCGACGCAGGCGTGCGGGAAGACGCGGTTGTCCCGGCCGAGCCGGGTCGGCCCGAGCACGTGGGCGCCGCCGCCGATCTCGGTGCCCGCGCCCACCGTCACCCGCGCGCCGACCACCGCGTGCGGGCCGACGACCACGCCGTCGGCCAGCTCGGCGGCGGGGTCGACCACCGCGGTGGGATGGATCCGGACGGCCATGGCTCGAAGAGCGGAAGCTCGGGTTCTCGGAGCGCCCCCGGGGCCTAGCGATCGACCATCGCCGAGGAGATCACCGCGTCCGCGGCCAGCGCCTCGCCGACCAGGACCTTGCCCGCCAGCTTGGCGTGCCGCGGCCGCCGGTGGACCACCTCGACCTCGTAGCGCACCTGGTCGCCGGGCACCACCGGCCGCCGGAAGCGCGCCTTCTCGATCGAGGTGAAGTAGAGGAGCTTGCCGTCGCGCTCGGCGTGGTCGTGGAGCAGCAAGAGGCCGCCGGCCTGGGCCAGGCCCTCGACCAGCAGCACGCCCGGCACCACCGGGTGCCCCGGGAAGTGACCCTGGAAGTAGGGCTCGTTGATGGTGACGTTCTTGAGCGCGACCACCCGCTTTCCGGGCTCCAGCTCGAGCACCCGGTCGACGAGCAGGAACGGGTAGCGGTGCGGGAGCACCGACATCACCCACTGCAGGTCTCGGATCGCTCCGCTCACGCTCCCTCCCCCGAGTCGGGGTCATCCGCCGGCGCGGTGGCCAGCCGCCGCTCGAGCGCGGCCAGCCGGCGGACGACGTCGGCCATCCGCCCCTGGGCCGCCACCTGCCGCTGCCAGCGCATTAGCTCGCGGGCCGGGATGCCGCCGACCCGGGCGCCGGCCGCGACCGATTTCATCACCGCCGATTTCGCCGCCACCTGGACGCCGTCGCCGAGCTCGAGGTGATCGCTGACCCCGACCTGGCCGGCGAGCACGACGCCGTCGCCGAGGCGGGTGCTGCCGGCGATCCCGACGTGGGCGGCGAGCAGGCAGCCCCGGCCGAGTTGGACATTGTGTGCCAGATGGACGAGGTTGTCGAGCTTGCTGCCGGCGCCGACCGCGGTGGTGCCGAGGGTGGCGCGGTCGATCGTCGAGTTGGCGCCGATCTCGACGTCGGGCCCGAGCACGACGCGGCCGACCTGCGGCACCTTGCGCGGCAGCCCGTCGTCGCCCGGGGCGTAGCCGAAGCCGTCGCTGCCGACCACGGCGCCGGCGTGCAGCTCGCAGCGCGGGCCCAGCTCGGTGCGGTCGTAGAGCACGGCGTGGGGGTGGAGGCGGCTCCCCGCGCCGACCCGGCAGCGGCGGCCGACCACCGCGTGGGCCTCGATCGCCACCCCGGCCTCGAGCACGCTGCCGTCGCCGACCACCGCGTAGGGCCCGACGTGGGCGGAGGGGTCGACCGCGCAGCCGGCGCCGACGACCGCGGTCGGGTGCACGCCGGCCGGCGGGCGGACCGGCGGGTGGAGCGCCTCGAGCAGGCGCGCCATCGCCCGCCGCGGATCGGCGACCAGCA
>CAZNIX010000680.1:0-2271 GCA_964573125.1 uncultured Thermoanaerobaculia bacterium | reverse complement strand
GATCGGCGTCCCGGTCGTCGGATCGCACGCGGAGAGGTACGGGCAGGGGATGTCGTCGTAGAGCTCGTTGAGGTGGCTCGACTCGTTGAGGGTGATCGCGTAGTAGGTGCCGGGGGCCAGGACCGGGCCCGTCCCGTAACTCCCGTCCAAGGCCGCGTCGGGTCGGAAGACGATTACACCCGTGGCGTCGAGGATCACCACCTCCGCGTCGGCCAGCGGGAGGCCGGTGCCGGCCTCGGTCACGGTGCCGCCGATCGCTCCGGCCGGGTCGAGCGCAAAGTCGATCCCCGAGGTGGTGCCGCCTCCGGTGACCGCGACCGGAGTCCCGGTGGTGACGTCGCAGGAAAACGGGCACGGGATGTCGTCGTACAGCTCGTCCAAGTACCCGTGGGTGTTGTTCGTCTGTAGGAAGTAGCTGCCGGCGGACAGGCCCTCGGTCACGTAAGCGCCGGCCAGGTCGCTGAAGGTGAAGTCAACGAAGTTGCCGGCGTCGTCCCAGATTCTGACGGGGGCGCTCCCGATGGGATCGCCGGTCGTGGAGTCGGTGATCGTGCCGGCGATGAACCCGACGGGACCGGCGGCGGCCGGGAGCGCCGGACCCGACGTCGCCAGCAGGATCGCCGCGATCGCGAACGCCGGCGCAGTGCGGGAACGACGAGGGGGGGCGAGGAGCCGAGTCTCGGTCATCGGCGGGTCCTTTGAGGGGGTCGTCAAGGCGTAGGAAGAAAGTAGGGGCTTCCATCCATACTTGCTCGTCTACCACAAATGGACGCACAGGTACAAGCGGAGGTTCCCAGTCGAGCACCGGTTGACCAACCGCCGGTAAGACGATATCTTACATCCGATGAAAACCACCGTCTCCAGCAAAGGCCAAGTCGTGCTCCCGGCTGAGATGCGCCGGCTGGACCGCATCGAGGCGGGCCAGGAGTTCGAGGTCGAGCGCATCGACCGCGGCGAATACCGCCTAGTCCGCCGTGGGCCGCCGCCCAACGAGGGTTTGGTCGACTGGCTCTTGGCGTGCCCGGTCAAGGGCTGGTTCGTCCCGATCGAGTCCGAGTCCACCGACGCGCTGTGAGCCGATGACCTTGCTGGTCGACGCCAACGTCCTCAGCGAAGGCACCAAGCCCGAGCCCGACCCGGCGGTGATCGACTGGCTCCGCCGCAACGAGCGCGAGATCGCCGTCGATCCGATCATCCTCGGCGAGATCCGCTTCGGCATCCTACTGCTGCCGCGCGGCAAGCGCCGCGCCCGCCTCGAACAGTGGTTCGACGGAGGCGTCCGCGGCTTTCACTGCATACCCTGGGAAGCCTCCACCGGCCTGCGCTGGGCGCAGCTCCTCGCCGACCTCCGCGCCTCCGGCCGCGCCATGCCGATCAAGGACAGTCTGATCGCGGCGACCGCCCTCACCCACGGTTTGAAGGTGGTCACCCGCAATCGCCGCGACTTCGAGAACGCCGGGGTCGAGGCGGTGGATCCGTTCTCTTGACGGGTGGCGAATCGGCCGCATGCGGCACCGTTGTCGGCGGCGCTGCCTCTGCCGCCGGCAGCAGCTCAAAGTACTTGGGATCGCCGCGTTCCCACAGGAGGTCGATGTAGGCCTGACGAGCCTGAAGCCGCTCAATGGGCGTGCGCTCGAGCATCCAGCGAATCGCGGCCTCATCGACGTCATCCATCCCGAAGACCCACTCGAGCCAGCGCCTACCGCTACTTGAGGGGAATGGACCCGCTGGTCCGGCTCCGGTCTCGCCCCCGCCCTGCCTACTCGCTGCGCAGCGCCTCGGTCGGATCGACCGCGGCGGCGCGGCGCGCCGGGACGGCGCAGGCGAGGAGGGCGACCGCCAGGAGCAGGAGCGGCGCGGCGGCGAAGGCGGCGGCGTCGAGCGGGGTGACCCCGAAGAGCAGGCTCTTGAGCAGCCGGGTCATCGCCGCCGCGCCCGCGAGACCGAGGGCGAGGCCGGCCGCGGTCACCGCCAGCCCCTGGCGCAGGACGAGGCCGACGATCGCGCCCGGCCCGGCGCCGAGCGCCGAGCGGACGCCGATCTCCCGCCGCCGCTGCGAGACGTTGTAGGAGAGGACGCCATAGAGCCCGGTGGCGGCGAGGGCGAGCGCGAGCAGGGCGAACGCGGCGAGCGCCGCGGCGGCGAAGCGCGGCTGCGCGAGCGAGGCCGACACCCGGCTGGCGAGCGTCGCCACCTCGACCGCCGCCGCCGGCTCCAGCTCGCCGACCAGCGCGCGCAGCTCGGGGGCGAGCGCGAGCGGGTCGCCCGCGG
>CAZNIX010000679.1:0-2279 GCA_964573125.1 uncultured Thermoanaerobaculia bacterium | reverse complement strand
CGGCGAGCGCCGCGGCCAGCCGCGCGGCGCGCGCGGCCAGGGTCGTAGGATCGGCGGTCAGCCGCGCCAGCGCCGGCACCGCCGCGAGCGCCGCCTCCTCGCCGCCGCGGTAGAGGCGGAGCGTCGCCTCGAGCGCGCCGTAGACCAGCCGGCCGGGGCGCAGCGCGCGGTAGAGCGGGTGGCGCCGGCAGCGCTCGATCGCCTCGCACCGGCCGACCAGGATCCCGCCCTGGGGGCCGCCGAGCAGCTTGTCGCCCGAAAAGCACACCGCGTCGGCGCCCGCTTCGACCGAGCGCCGCACCAGCGGCTCGGCGGGCAGGCCGCGGGCGGCGAGGTCGACCAGGCAGCCGGAGCCGAGGTCGTGGACCACCGGCACGCCGTGCTCGCGGCCGAGCGCCACCAGCTCCTCGATCCCGACCTCGGCGGTGAAGCCCTCGACCCGGTAGTTGGAGGTGTGGACCTTGAGGATCAGCCCGGGCGCGGGATCGCCGGCCGCCGCCAGCGCCGCGCGGTAGTCGCGCAGGTGGGTGCGGTTGGTGGTGCCGACCTCGGCGAGCACGGCGCCGCTCTCGCGCAGGATCTCGGGCACGCGGAACGAGCCCCCGATCTCGACCAGCTCGCCGCGCGAGAGCACCACCCGCCGGCCGCGGGCGAGCGCCGCCAGCACCAGGAGCGTCGCGCCGGCGTTGTTGTTGACCACGGTCGCCGCCTCGGCACCGGTCAGCTCCCGGAGCAGCGCCGCGCACCCCTCGTCGCGCCCCCCGCGCTCGCCGCTCTCGAGGTCGACCTCGAGGCGCTGCGCGCCGGCCGCCGCCGCCAGCGCCGCCACCGCCTCGGCCGCCAGCGGCGCCCGCCCGAGGTTGGTGTGGAGGACGACGCCGGTGGCGTTGATCACCCGCCGGTAGTAGGGGCGGGCGTCCGCCGCCAGCGCGGCCTCGACCCGCGACCGGAGCGCCGCCGGGGCGAGATCGCCCTCGCCGGCCGCACCGGACTCGAGCCCGGCGCGCAGCGCCTCGACCGCCTCGCGCGTCGCGCGGGCCACCGCCGGCCGGCCGTGGGCCGCGACCAGCGGCGCGAACTCCGCGCTCTCGAGCAGCCGCCCGACGGCGGGGAGGGCGCGGAGGCGCAGGGTCGAGGATCCAGTGGTGGTCATCGTCCAGAGTCACGCCATCGGCGACCGGCGGCGGCGAGGCGCGCGCAGGGCTCGTCGGGCCGCGCGGCCCGGCCGCTGCCGAGACTATAAACCGCGGCGAGGAACGGGGCTCGCGTTCGGGCCTCCGCTTCCCGCTCGATCGCATCCGCTCGGGCCGGCGCCTGATCGAGGCCGAGATCGCCGACCGGCGGCGCGACGCCGAGTTCCGGGAAGAGCCGATCGACCGGCAGCTCGCCGGATCCGGGACGACTTGAGCTGAGCTCGACGCCGCGCCCCAAGCGCTCAAGACGCCCGCCGCACCCAGCGGCGGGCCAGGGTCGAGGCCAGGTCGCCGGCGAGGACGAGCGCGGCGCCGACCAGCACCAGCAGGAGCATGGTGTCGTACTGCTGGCGCGCCCGGGCATCCTGGATCCAGTAGCCGAGCGAGACGATCCCGAGCATGCCGAGGACCGTCGCCTCGCGTACGCAGGTCTCCCAGCGATAGAAGAAGAAGAGCAGGAAGCGGCCGAAGACGGCCGGGTGGACGCCCACGGCGGCGATCTGGGCGCGGCGGGCGCCCAGACCACGAAGGGCGGCCAGGGTCGACGGCTCGAGGTTCTCGATCACCTCGGCGTCGAGCTTGCCGAGGATCCCCAGGTTGTGGATCGCCAGCGCCAGCACAGCGGGCCAGGCGGTGGGCCCGATCATCGCCACCAGCAGGAACGCCCAGACGTACTCCGGGATCGCGCGCAGGAAGATCAGGAGCGCACGCGTGGCATGGACCACGGCCCACCAGAGCGCTCGCGCCGGCGCCGCCGGCGGGCGCGCAGCGGGCAGGAACGGCTCGGGCGAGGCCAGGCTCCGGGCCGCCGGCAGGCAGAGCAGCGCCGCGCCGGCCGCGGCGAGGACGATCGCGGCCACCGAGATCGCGAGCGTGGTCCAGGCCGCCGCCAGTCCCTTCTCGCGCAGCACGCCCCCCGCCCAGGCGAGCGCGACGCCAAGATCGAACTCGACCCCCTGGAGCGGGTACGGGCGCAGCTCGCCCAGGAAACGGCGGAGGTTCTCGAGCCGCCGCGCGGAGAAGAGATCCCCCGGGGCGAAGCCCCCGGCCAGCCAGGAGTAGGCCGCGAGCGCCGCCAGCGCGAGC
>CAZNIX010000678.1:1023-2281 GCA_964573125.1 uncultured Thermoanaerobaculia bacterium | reverse complement strand
GCGCCGCCGGCGAGCGGGCGCTGGGCGGAGGCGGCGAGCAGCCGGCCGTAGGAGGAGGCGGCGTCGAACACCGCCGGGTCGCCGGCCACCGGCACCACCGCGAGGCGGTGGTCGCCGAGCCGGTGGACGCCGGCCTCGGCGCCGGTCGCCGCGGCCAGGCGCGCGATGCGCTCGTCCCAGCCGCTGCCCGCGGTGCGCGGCCAGGCCTGGATCATCGCCGCCGGCAGGTCGAGGACCCAGCCGCGGCCGGGGTCGTTGCCGCTACCGCCGCTCATCGCATCGCAGGCCCCGGAGGAGGCACAGGTCCCGGAGGCATCACAAACCCCGGGCCTCGACGGGCCCGGAGAGATCGCCAACCCCCGGCCTCGACGGGCCCGGAGGCATCGCGGGCCCCGAGCCGCCGAGCGGGGCGCGAGCACGCCCGACCCCGCTCGGGATTCCGCGTCCCGGGGTGATCTGTTACTCTACACCCTCGGCGCGCCGCGCCGATCCCGCCGCCGGGTCCGCCGTTCCGCTCGGTGCCCATCCTGTCTCGTCCCCCGCCCGGGCGGAGGAGCGCTCCGCGGGCGGGTCCGCGGCGCGGGCCGATCGCTGAATCGACGAAGGACGATGCCATGCCACGACGCCTGATGAACCGCCTCTACTACTTCACGATCGAGGACGAGGGCATCCTCGCCGAGGCCTTCTCGCAGTTCGGCGACGACGTCTACGCCATCGCCTACAAGGTCCACGGCACCGACGACGTCTTCGTCACGACGTCCGAAACCAAAGACGCCATGGACCGCGCCGACGTCCCCTACAACCTGCTCGCCCAGGAGGAGGGGGCGCGCATCGCCCTCTACCACTCGCCGCTGTCGCGCGAGGAGCTGGGCGAGTTCGAGGACCCGGTCAAGGCGCTCGCGCTCGCGTTCCGCGCCGTCGCGGTCGCCTGCGTCGGGGTCAACGGCGAGAGCAACCTCGGCTTCGACCTCTCCGACGGCGCCAAGCACTACACCTACTTCACCGCCCCCGCCGGCCACACCTTCATCTGGCGGCTGTTCCACGACCGCGACGAGGCGGTGCGCTTCCTCGACAAGCTGACCATGGGCGACCGCAAGGCACTGGAGTGGGCGCAGTCGATCCCGCTCGCCTCCTCGCGGGAGCTCAAGACCTACCATTGAGACACCTGTGACGCGATAACCGACCGCGATGGACATCGGTGGCAGCAGATGTACGCGCGCCTCAAGGGCGCGTGTGCGGCGGCCGGAAGGCCGCCGAC
>CAZNIX010000678.1:245-1013 GCA_964573125.1 uncultured Thermoanaerobaculia bacterium | reverse complement strand
GAGGGGCCCCCGCGCGATTCACTCGCGCGGGGAGGGGGGCTGGAACAGCCCCCCTCTGAGAACAATGACCTTGCCGCTGTTCGAGGAGACCTACAGCGTCTCGCGCCTGTGCGCGGAGGTGCGGTCGTTTCTCGCCGAGGCGTTCGCCTCGGTGTGGGTGGTCGGCGAGGTGCAGCGGCTGCGCGAGAGCCGGCCCGGCCACCTCTACTTCGAGCTGGTCGAAAAGGACGACGCCGACCACGTCGCGGGCAAGCTCGACGCCGTGCTCTGGCGCGGCGACCGCTGGCGGGTCGAGCGCGCGCTCGGCGGCGGCGGGCTCGCCGAGGGGGTGGAGGTGCGCTGCCGCGCCGACCTCGACCTCTACGCCCCGGCCGGGCGCCTCCAGCTCGCGCTGCGCGAGGTCGACCCGGTGTTCACGCTCGGGCACCTCGAGCGGCGGCGGCGCGAGACGCTCGCCGCGCTCGCCGCCGCCGGCCTGCTCGAGGCCAACCGCGCGCTGCCGCTCCCCGAGATACCGCTCGAGATCGCGCTCGTCACCTCGCACGGCAGCGCCGCCTACCACGACTTCCTGAGCACGCTCCAGAGCAGCGGCTGGGGCTTCCGCGTGCTGGTGCTCGACGCCGCGGTCCAGGGCCGCGCGGCGGCGCGCGAGCTGGTCTCGGCGCTCGCCGAGGCCGGCCGCTCGGCGGCCGGCTGCGTGGCGCTGGTGCGCGGCGGCGGCGCCAAGAGCGACCTCGCGGTGTTCGATCAGCGGGCGGTGGCCGAGGC
>CAZNIX010000678.1:0-235 GCA_964573125.1 uncultured Thermoanaerobaculia bacterium | reverse complement strand
GTGAGCCAGACGCAGCGCTGTACGGACCCGAACTGTGCGGCGATCATTGCGGAGTCGCTCGCAGCGGTCTTCGATCAGCGGGCGGTGGCCGAGGCGGTCGCGCGCTGCCCGCTGCCGGTGGTCACCGGACTCGGCCACGAGATCGACCTCTCGATCGCCGACCGGGTCGCCCACACCCACCTCAAGACGCCGACCGAGGCGGCGGCGTTCCTGGTCGAGCGCGTCGAGCGCGCCG
>CAZNIX010000677.1:0-2301 GCA_964573125.1 uncultured Thermoanaerobaculia bacterium | reverse complement strand
GGCGCAGCAGCGGCAGCGCGACGGCGAGCGCGCCGTAGCCGAGGCCCAGGCAAACCGCCTCGGCGAACAACCGGTCGGAAAGCCGGTAGCCCACCACCGCGACGGTGAGCGCGAGCGAGACCAGCGCGACGTGGCGCAGCGCCGGCCCCTCGCGCGCCAGGCGCCGGTCGACCTCGTCCGCCGCCCCCCGCGCCGCCCGCGCCTCGCGCGGCGGCGGGAAGAAGAACTGCAGCGCCAGCACGAGGTTCCACACCACCACCGCGCCCGCGATCACCGGGTCGGAGACCGCCGCCGGGAGGAACAGCCCGGCGTTGAGCGCGTAGACCGCGGGCACCAGCCAGCCGGCCAGCCGCCGGCGGCGGCGCAGCGCGACGAGCGCGGCGAGGACCAGGATCAGGAGCCCCGCCGAGTAGCCGGCGCCGACCGCGGTCACCCGGTCGGCGGCGCCGAAGTAGCCGTCCGGCATGTCGATCGCGACCTGGGCGACGACCCCGAGCGCCGCGGCGCCGGCGAGGCGCGCGGTGGTCAGCAGCCGCTGGCGTTCGGTCCTCATTCCCGACGGGGGCCTTTCCCGTCCCGGGGCTCGGTTCGTGGGCTTCGCCGTCCGGCTCGCTCGCTGGGCGGGTCGGTCGGCGGCGCTGCGCGCCGCCGCACCCGCACCCGCAAGGCGCACGTGATCCTGCCGCCACCGGGCTCGGCGCGGCCGGTCGGGATCATGGGCGGGCGGCCGCGGC
Source organism: uncultured Thermoanaerobaculia bacterium (assembly GCA_964573125.1). Lineage (GTDB taxonomy): Bacteria > Acidobacteriota > Thermoanaerobaculia > Multivoradales > JBCCEF01 > CAVSQV01. The sequence goes on along the minus strand of CAZNIX010000677.1, from coordinate 1,567 downwards.
CGCGGGCTGGGGCGCGGCCGGGAGCGCCAGCTTGCGCGCCACCAGCATCGCCATCTCGAGCGCCTGCTCGTAGTTGAGGCGCGGGTCGACGAACGAGCGGTAGGCGCGGCCGAGGCCGGCGTCGTCGAGGCCGCGGGCGCCGCCGGTGCACTCGGTGACGTCCTCGCCGGTCAGCTCGATGTGGATGCCGCCGAGCACGCCGCCGGCGGCGCGGTGGATCTCGATCGCCGCCTCGAGCTCGGCGAGGATCGCCTCGAAGCGCCGGGTCTTGCGCCCGCCGGCCGCGCGCTCGGTGTTGCCGTGCATCGGGTCGCACACCCAGAGCACGGTGCGGCCGGTGGCGCGCGCGGCGTCGATCAGCGCCGGCAGCCGGTCGCCGATCGCGCCGGCGCCGAGGCGGTGGATGAGCGTCAGCCGCCCCGGCTCGTCGTCGGGTTGGAGCCGCTCGATCAGGCGCGCGAGCCGGTCGCGCGTCATCGCCGGCCCGACCTTGACCGCCACCGGGTTGCGCAGGCCGCGGCAGAACTCGACGTGGGCGCCCTCCGGGTCGGCGGTGCGCATGCCGATCCACGGCAGATGGGTCGAGAGCAGGTACCAGCCGGGGCGGCGCGGCACGCTGCGGGTCTGCGCCCGCTCGTAGGGGAGCAGCAGCACCTCGTGGCTGGTGTAGAAATCGACCCGGTCGAGCTGGCCGATCGGCCGCCCGGCGAGCGTCTCCATGAACGTCACCGAGGCGGAGATCGCCTCGACCATCCGCTGGTACTCGGCGGCGAGCGGCGAGTGCTCGACGAAGCCGAGCTGCCAGTACTCCGGGTGGTGGAGGTCGGCGAAGCCGCCGTCGATCAGCCCGCGGATGAAGTTGAGCGTGAGCGCCGAGCGCTCGTAGCCGCGGAGCATCCGCTCGGGGTCGGGCCGGCGCGCCTCGGCGGTGAACTCGACGGAGTTGACGAGGTCGCCGCGGTAGGCGGGGAGCGTCACTCCGCCGATCGTCTCGTCGTCCTCGGTGCGCGGCTTCGCGTACTGGCCGGCGAAGCGGCCGACCCGGGTCACCGGCCGCTTGGTGCCGTGGACCAGCACCAGGCTCATCTGGAGCAGGATCTTGAGCTTGCTCGCGATCGAGTCGGAGCGGCAGTCGTCGAAGGTCTCCGCGCAGTCGCCGCCCTGGAGCAGGAACCGCTCGCCGCGCGCAGCGGCCGCGAGCTGGCCCTTGAGGCTCTCGATCTCCCACGAGGTGACGAGCGGCGGCAGCCGCGCGAGGCGCTCGACGACCGTCGCGACCGCCGCCGGGTCGTCGTAGCACGGCTGCTGCGTGAGCGGCCGCGCGCGCCAGGAGTCGGGGGTCCAGTCCGCCATGGTCGCCTCGGCGCGATGCTACTGCACCCGATGTGACAGACTCCATGCATCCAGGCTCAGGCCCCGAACGAACGTGGGCAGCTCGAGGTTGCGAGGATGACGGCGAGCAGTCCGGCACCATCGTCCGCGCCCGCGGCCAGCGCGGCCGCGGCGAGCGCCGCGGTCCTGCGCGGCGCCGCCCGCGTCTGGCCGGGCGGGGTGACCGCGCTCGCCG
>CAZNIX010000676.1:0-2304 GCA_964573125.1 uncultured Thermoanaerobaculia bacterium | reverse complement strand
AGCACGGCCCTGCTCGAGCTGAAGCTCGTCGAGCAGGGGCCTTTCCCGTCTGAGGACGCCGCGCGGCAGGCGCGCCACCGCGGCGACGCCGCGCGGCGAGTCGGCGTCGCCGATCGAGGCGAGCGCCGCCGCGGCGATTTCGAGCGGCGGCTGGGACAGGCGACCGGCGAGCGCGCGCCCCTCGGCGCCGGCGAGGAACTCCGGCGTGGCGAGCACGGTTTCGAGCGCGATCCCGGCGGCGAGCGCCTCGGCGAGCAGGTGCGGGCCCTCGAGCAGCGCGCGGTCGCGGTCGCCTTTACTCCGCGCCAGGCGCCGAATATCCTTCAGCCTCTCGTTCCGCGGGCTGGTGATCACGGTGAGCGATCTTAGGGACTTCTGGCGGCGCCTCCAAACCGGCGTCGCGGTCGCGGTCGCCGGCGGCGCGCCGGCGCCGCTGCTCGGCGTGCGCGACGGCTTCGTGCGCTACTTCCGCGACGCCCTCGGCCGGCCGCTGCCGGTGGCGGTCGTGCCCCAGGCGGTGGCGCTCGCGCCGAGCGGCCTGCCGGTCTCCGACGAGGAGGCGTTGGCGCTCGCGCGCCGGCGGCTGGCCGAGATCGAGGAGCGGGTCGGCGGCGACTACGAGTTCCTGGTCGCGATCGAGGGCGGGCTGCACTCGCTCGAGCTCGACGGCCGGGTGCGCTTCTTCGTCCGGAGCTGGGCCGCGGTGCGCTGCCCGGTGGGCGAGGCCTGCGGCGGCAGCGGTTCGATCCAGCTCCCCGAGCGCCTGCTCGCCGGCCTCGACGAGCCGGGCGGGCCGCGGGTCGTGGCCGGCACCCGGCGCAGCGGCGGCATGATCAGCGCCCTGACCGCGGGCGCCGAGGACCGCCGCGGGGCGACCGCCGAGGCGGTGTTCCACGCGCTGTCCACCCTGTTCTACGGCGTCTTGTCCGGCCGCGGCGGCGGCGCCGGGCTGTGAGCCTCCGAGCGCCCGCACGCTGTGCTAACATCCGCGCCCGCCGGTGGTCCAGCAACCCGACCCACCCGACGAACCCAGCGTTCCGTGCCCGGTGCCGAAGTCCGGCCGGGCGGTCTTCCAACCCTCCGCGGGGCGAGCCGAGCCATGACCATGCGCGACACTCATCTGTTCACCTCCGAGTCGGTGACCGACGGGCACCCCGACAAGATCGCCGACCAGGTCTCCGACGCCATCCTCGACGAAGTTCTGCGCCAGGATCCGACCGGGCGCGTGGCGTGCGAGACCCTGGTCACCACCGGCATGGTGCTGCTCGCCGGCGAGATCACGACCAAGGCGACGGTCGATTTCGCCGCCGTCGCCCGGCGCACCATCCGCGACATCGGCTACGACCGGCCCGAGTACGGCTTCAACAGCGAGACCTGCGCGGTGCTGTCGGCGATCGACCCGCAGTCGCCCGACATCGCGCTCGGGGTCGACACCGGCGGCGCCGGCGACCAGGGGTTGATGTTCGGCTACGCCTGCCGCGAGACCCCGGAGCTGATGCCGCTGCCGATCGTGCTCGCCCACGCGCTGACCCGCCGGCTGCGCGACGCCCGGCGCGCCGGCGAGCTGCCGTGGCTGCGCCCGGACGGCAAGAGCCAGGTCACCGTCGAGTACCGCGGCACCACGCCGGTGCGCGTGCATACGGTGGTGATTTCGACCCAGCACGACGCCGGGGTCGAGCTGGCCGAGATCCGCCACGCCGTGAAGGCGACGATCGCCCGGCCGGTGATCCCGGCCGCGATGCTCGACGAGCGCACGATCTTCCACATCAACCCGACCGGCCGCTTCGTCGTCGGCGGCCCGCAGGGCGACTGCGGCCTGACCGGGCGCAAGATCATCGTCGACACCTACGGCGGGGTGGGCAGCCACGGCGGCGGGGCGTTCTCGGGCAAGGACCCGACCAAGGTCGACCGCTCGGCCAGCTACATGGCCCGCCACGTGGCCAAGAGCCTGGTCGCGGCCGGCGTCGCCGACCGCATCGAGGTGCAGATCGCCTACGCGATCGGCATCCCCGAGCCGGTGTCGGTCCACGTCGACACCTTCGGCACCGGCGAGCTGCCGCACCACGCGATCGAGGACTTGATCCGCGAGCACTTCCCGCTCACCCCGCGCGGCATCATCGACTACTTGCAGCTCCGGCGGCCGATCTTCCGGCAGACCGCGGCGTTCGGGCACTTCGGACGCGACGAGCCGGAGCTGGTGTGGGAGCGCACCCACCGCGCCGCCGAGCTGCGCGCGGCGGCGCGGCTGGCCGGCGCGCCGCCGGCGGCGGCCACCGGCTGAGCGCGCGGCACCGGGCTCCCGCC
>CAZNIX010000675.1:0-2306 GCA_964573125.1 uncultured Thermoanaerobaculia bacterium | reverse complement strand
GTCTCGCCGCCGCCCACGATCTCCCCCAGCGCCCGCCTCACCGCCCGCAGCGCCGCGCCGCCGCCGACGCTCACCCGCAGACAGCCCCCAAGCCCCGGGCCGCGCGACACGTCGCGAACCAGGATCCCGCGCGCGGCGAGCCCGTCGCGGACCGCCCGCGCGCGCTCGCCGCAGCGGACGAGCACGAAGTTGGCCTCCGACGGCAGCACCTCGAAACCGAACCCCGCGAACAGCCGCCGCCACTGCGGCCGCCGCGCAACGATCGCGCCCACCCGCCGCGCCGTCGCCGCCTCGGCCCCCGGGCTCAGCACGGTGCGCCCGGCCGCGATCCCGGCGTGGCCGAGGTTGTACGGCAGCTTGACCTTGACCAGCTCGGCGACCAGCTCGGGCCGCGCGAGCAGATACCCGAGGCGCAGGCCGGCGAGCGCCCAGGCCTTCGAGAAGGTCCGGAACAGCACGACGTTCGGGTACGCGTCGAGGAGCGGCCGGTAGTCGAAGCGGCAGAACTCGCCGTAGGCGTTGTCGAGCAGGAGCGGGGCGTCGAGCCGCGCCGCGAGCCGCGCCACCCGCTCGGGCGGCGCCGCCTCGCCGGTCGGGTTGTTGGGCAGGCAGAGGAGCACGGGCCGCCGCGGGTCGCGCTCGACCTCGGCCTCGAGCTCCTTGAGCGGCAGCCCGAGGTCCGGCCGCGGCCCGAGCGCCCGGTAGCGCGCTCCCGAGCGCTCCGCGAGCGCCGGGTAGAGGCCGAACGAGGGCGCCAGCCCGAGCACCTCGTCGCCCGCGCCGGCGACCGCGGCGAGCGCCGTCGCGAGCAGCTCGTTGCTGCCGTTGCCGACCAGGACGCCCCCGGCCGGCCAGCCCCAGCGGCGGCCGAGCGCCTCGCGCAGCGCATCGCCGTGGAAGTCGGGATAGCGCGCCCACGGCGCCTCCGCCAGCGCCGCCGCGACCTCGCGCTTGAGGCGCCGCGGCGGCTCCCACGGACACTCGTTCTGGTCGAGCTTGAACCGGCACGCCGTCTGCTCAAGGTGGTAGGCGGCGAGCGCGCGCACCGCGGGGCGGACGAGGAGCGCGGGATCGCGCCGCCGGGCGGCGGCGGGGACGGTCATTCGGCGGCCTCCGCGGCGAGACGCAGCCGCGCCGACGCCGCGTGCGCCGGAAAGCCCTCGGCGACGGCGAGCGTGGCGGCGGTCGCGGCCCAGTCGGTGGCCGCCTCGGGGGTGAAACGCACCCGGTGCGACGTGCGCACGAAGTCGCCGACGCCGAGCCCCGAGGCGAAGCGGGCGCCGCCGCCGGTCGGCAGCACGTGGCTCGGCCCGGCGACGTAATCGCCGAACACCTCCGGGGTCGCGGCCCCGACGAAGACGGCGCCGGCGTTGCGCACCCGCGGCGCGAGCGCCTCGGCCTCGGCGCCGACGAGCTGCACGTGCTCGGGCGCGATCCGCTCGACGAGCGCCAGCGCCTCCGCCGCCGACTCGACGACCACCGCGAGCCCGGAGCCGGCGAGCGCGGCGGCCGCGGTCTCGGCGGTGGCGAGGTTCGGGAGCTGCGCCGCCAGCTCGCGCTCGACCCGCCGCGGCAGCTTGCGGTCGGTGGTGACGAGCACCGCCGCGGCCCGCGGGTCGTGCTCGGCCTGGGCGAGGAGATCGGCGGCGATCCACGCCGGATCGGCGTCGCCGGCGGCGACGATCACCACCTCCGACGGCCCGGCCAGGCCGTCGATCGCGACCTCGCCGGCGACCAGTTTCTTGGCCGCGGTGACCCAGGCGTTGCCGGGCCCGACGACCTTGTCCACCCGCGGCACGGTCGCGGTGCCGTAGGCGAACGCCGCCACCGCGTGGGCGCCGCCCATCCCCCACGCCTCGCGCACCCCGAGCCGGCCGAGCGTGTAGCGCAGCGCCGGGCTCGCCGCCCACGCCGCGGGCGGGGTCGCGACCGCGATCTCCTCGACCCCGGCGACCCGCGCCGGCACCACGGTCATCACCGCGGTCGAGGGATAGCTGGCGCGGCCGCCGGGGACGTAGATCCCGACCCGGCGCAACGGCCGGCGCTCCTCGACGATCTCGACGCCGCCGCGCTCGCTCCTGAAGCCGGCGAGCGCCCGCTCCGCCTGCCGGAGGTGGAACTCCTCGACCGCCGCGATCGCCCGCTCGAGCGCGTCGGCGAAGCCGGGCGGCAGCTCCGGGCGCACCGCCTCGGGGTCGGGGACCGTCAGCCGGAGCGCCGAGGCCGACGCGACCGCCACGCCGTCGAGCCGGCGGACCGCGGCGACCAGAGCGGCGTCGCCGCGCCGGCGCACCGCGGCGAGCGCG
>CAZNIX010000674.1:0-2315 GCA_964573125.1 uncultured Thermoanaerobaculia bacterium | reverse complement strand
TCGGCCCGCTGCGCGCGGCGACCGCGGCGCCGATCTCGGTCGATACCCGCAAGGGGGAGGTCGCGCGCGCGGCGCTCGCCGCCGGCGCCGACCTGATCAACGACGTCTCAGCGCTCGCCGACCCCGAGCTCGGGGCGGCGGTCGCCGCGGCCGGCTGTCCGGTGGTGCTGATGCACAGCCGGGGCGAGCTCGCCTCGATGCAGCGCGGCATCCGCTTCGGCGACGTCGTCGCCGAGGTCCGCGCCGAGCTCGAGGCGGCGCTCGCGCGGGCGGCGGCGGCGGGGATCGACCGCGCCCGGACCCTGCTCGACCCCGGCATCGGCTTCGGCAAGACCTACGAGCAGAACCTGCTGCTGCTGCGCCGGCTCGACGCCCTCGGCGCGCTCGGGCGGCCGCTGGTGGTCGGGGCGAGCCGCAAGGCGTTCATCGGCGACCTGACCGGCGAGCCGCCGGCCGCGCGGCTGGCCGGGAGCCTCGCCGCGGCGGCGTGGGCGGCGGCCGGCGGCGCGGCGGTGGTGCGCGTCCACGACGCCGGCGAGAGCGCCCGCTTCCTCGAGGTCTGGACCGCCGTCCGCGACGCCGGAGCGGAGGCGGCGGCGTGAGCCCCGGCGAGCTGCTCAACCTGGTCGGCTGGCGGGACGTCGTCGACGTCTTCGCGGTGGCGATCATCATCTACAACCTGCTGCTCTTGATCCGCGGCACGCGCGCGGTGCAGACCCTGCTCGGGATCGCGTTCATCGGGCTGCTCTACCTGGCGGCGCGGTTCGCCGAGCTGGCGACGCTCAAGCGCATCCTCGAGAGCCTGCTCATCCTGCTGCCGGTGGCCGCGATCATCCTCTTCCAGCAGGAGATCCGGCGCGCGCTCGCGAACTTCGGCCGCAACCCGCTGTGGGGGCTGGCCAAGCAGCGCAAGGTGGAGTCGACGTTCCACGAGATCGTGCTCGCGGCGACCGCGCTCGCGGCGCGGCGGATCGGCGCGCTGATCGTGATCGAGCGCCTCGAGGGGCTGCGCAACTTCATCGAGAACGGCATCCCGCTCGACGCCAAGGTCGACTACAACCTGCTGATCACCATCTTCACCCCCGACACCCCGCTCCACGACGGCGCGGTGATCATCCAGGAGGACCGTATCGCCGCCGCCGCCTGCTTCCTGCCGCTCTCCTTCGATCCCGAGCTGTCGACGGAGCTCGGCACCCGCCACCGGGCCGCGCTCGGCATCTCGCAGGAGACCGACGCGCTGGCGATCGTGGTCTCCGAGGAGACCGGCACGATCTCGGTCGCGGTCGAGGGCGCGCTGACCCGGGACCTCGATTCGAAGAGCCTACGCAACACGCTCTACAAATACCTGATCACCGACCTCTACCCGCAGGGGCCGCAGGGAGCGGCGGCGTGACCCACGAGACCCGGCAGATCTGGGGCCTGCGCCTGCTCGCGCTCGCGATCGCGATCACGCTCTGGCTGGTGATCTCGGTCGAGGACCGGGAGACGCGCACCCAGCGCGCGGTGACCGCGAGCGTCACCTACAACAGCCCGCCCGACTTGGTGCTGATCGAGCCGGTGCAGGAGGTGCGGGTGGTGCTCAGCGGCCCGGCGAGCCAGATCGCGGCCCTCGACCCGCGCCAGGTCTCGGTGCGCGTCGACCTCGAGGAGACCGACCCCGGACGCCACGCCCTCGCGCTCGGCGCCGGCGACGTCTCGCTCCCCCCGAACCTGCGCGTGGAGTCGATCAGCCCGAACCAGATCACGATCGAGGTCGACCGCCGCGCCGACAAGCAGCTCCGGGTCGAGCCGGTGTTCACGGGCGAGCCGGCCGCCGGCGCGGTGCTCGGGGAGGTGACGATGGTGCCCGCGGAGGTGGTGGTCGAGGGCCCGGCCTCGCGGCTGGCCCGGATCGACCACGTCGAGACCCAGCCGATCGACCTCGACGGCCACGCCCTCTCCTTCGAGGAGACCGTCGCCGTGGTCAGCTCCGACCCGCTGGTCCAGATCCAGCAGCCGGCGCGGGTCAAGGTGCGGGTGCCGCTCAGGATCTCGCAGCCGGCCGGCCCGATGCCGTGAGCGCGGACGCCGCCGACCGCCGAGCGAGAGACGCGATGACCGCCGAGAAACGCCCGTTCCGCCGCACCCGCCGGCGAACCGGCCGGCGCCGCCGGAGAACGCCGCGATGACCGCCGAGCCCCGCCTGTTCGGGACCGACGGCGTCCGCGCCCCGTTCGGCGCGCCGCCGCTCGACCGGGCGACGGTGACCGCGCTCGCCGCGGCGCTCGGCGAGACCCTGCTCGCCGGCGCGACCGGCGGCGCCCCGCCGCGGGTGG
>CAZNIX010000673.1:0-2326 GCA_964573125.1 uncultured Thermoanaerobaculia bacterium | reverse complement strand
GCGCTGGCGATCACCGCCGCCGTGTGGCGGCCGCTCGCGCGCGGCATGGCGGCGGCGGTGCCGGTGCGCCGGCGCGCCGCGGTCTTCGGCCTCCACCTCGCGCTCGCGGCGGCGGCCGCGGCGACGGTCTCGACCCGCACCCTCGCGCCGGCCGGCAACCGGGTCGCCGGCGAGGTCGCGATCAACGGCGTCAGCAGCTTTTTCGAGGCGCTGCGCACGAGCGAGATCGACTACTACGCGTTCTACCGCTCGGGCGACCCGCGGGCGATGTTCCACCTCCTGACCCGCGACCTCGGCCGCGGCGGCGAGCCGTTCACCCGCCTCGACGAGGGGCGGCTCGACCGCTGGTTCGCCGGGCGCGCCGGGGCGCCGGCGCCGGTCAACGTCGTGGTCGTGGTCGAGGAGTCGCTGGGCGCCGAGTTCCTCGGCGCCTACGGCGACCCCCGCGGGCTGTCCCCGGAGTTCGACGCCCTCGCCCGGCGCGGCGTGCTGTTCACAAGCGCCTACGCCACCGGCACGCGCACGGTGCGCGGCCTGGAGGCGATCGTCGCCTCGTTCCCGCCGATCCCGAGCGTCTCGATCCTCCATCGCCCGGGCAGCGAGGGGATCGCCAACTGGGGCCGGGTGATGCGCGAGCACGGCTACCACGCGAGCTTCCTCTACGGCGGCTACAGCTACTTCGACGACATGCGGCGCTTCTTCGCCGGCAACGGGTTCGCGATCAGCGACCGCGCGGACATCGACGACCCCGCGTTCGCCAACATCTGGGGGGTGAGCGACGAGGACCTCTTCCGCCACGCGATCGGCTGGTTCGACCGCCTCGACCGCGGCGGGCGGCCGTTCTTCGCGGTGCTCCTGACCACCTCCAACCACAAGCCGTTCACCTTCCCGCCCGGGGTGCCCGGGGTGCCGGAGCGGGGCGGCGGCCGCGACGCCGGGGTGCGCTACGCCGACCACGCGCTCGGCGGCTTCATCCGCCGCGCGGAGCGCCGGCCGTGGTTCGACGACACCCTGTTCGTGGTCGTCGGCGACCACGGCGCGCGGGTCTACGGCGCCGCCGAGATCCCGCTCCCTTCCTACGAGGTCCCGATCCTGCTCTTCGCCCCCGCGCGCCTCGCGCCGGCGCGCGTCGCCACCCCGACCAGCCAGATCGACCTCGCCCCTACCGTGCTCGGGCTGCTCGGGTTGAGCTACCAGGCGCCGTTCTTCGGCCAGGACGTGCTCGGCGCGCGGCCGCCCGCGCCGCGCACCCTGCTGTTCAACCACAACCACGACGTCGCCGCCCTGCGCGGCGACCGGCTGGCCGTGCTCGGCCTGCACAAGTCGGTGACCGGCTACCGCTGGGACGACGCGGCCGGCACCCTGAGCCCGGCGCCGCCCGACCTCGAGCTGGTCGACCTCGCGACCGCCTACTACCAGACCGCCTATGATCAGTTCGAGCACGGCACCTACCGCTGACGCCGGCGCGTTCGCGGCGGCGCCCGCGGCCGCCGGGCCGCGGTTCTGGCGCCGCCACGCGCTGTGGCCGGCGGCGGCGTTCGCGGCGCTCGCGGCTCTGTTCGAGAGCACCGCGCTCGACCTCGCGATCGCCGAGCGCCTGTTCTTCGACCGCGCCGCCGGCGCCTGGCGATGGGGCGGCTCGTGGTGGGCCAACGAGCTGATCCACGAGGCCGGGCGCGACGCCGTGGCGCTCGTCTTCCTCGCCGCCGCCGGCTGCTGGGCGGCGTCGTTCGCCGCCCGGCGCGCGCGCCCGCTGCGCCGGCCCGCGGCCTACCTGGCGCTGGTGATCGCCCTCGGTCCGGGCCTGGTCGCGGCGCTCAAGGCGACCACGGACGTCGGCTGCCCGCGCAGCCTCGAGCTCTTCGGCGGCGGCCGCCCGTACGTGCGGCTGCTCGCGCCCCGGCCGCCCGGCCTCGCGCGCGGCGTCTGCTTCCCCGGCGGCCACTCCTCCGGCGGCTTCGCGCTCTTCGGCCTCTACTTCGCGCTCCGCGAGCGCGGGCGGACGCCGGGCTCGATCGGGCTCGCGATCGGCGCCGCGACCGGGCTCGTGTTCGCGTTCGGCCAGTGGGCGCGCGGCGTGCACTTCGTCTCGCACGACCTGTGGTCGGCCTTCCTCTGCTGGTCGGTCGCCCTCGCGCTCTACGCCGGGGCCTTCCGCCGGCGGCTGTGGCCGGCGCCGGCGGCCCGATCCGGGGGCGGCCGGTGATCGGCCTCGCGCCGCTGCTGCTCGCCGCCCAGCTCGGGGCGGCCGGACGGGGCGGGGCGGCCGGCGACGAGCCCCGCATCCGCTACATGATCGAGCGCATGATCGGCGAGCTGGAGCCCG
>CAZNIX010000672.1:0-2337 GCA_964573125.1 uncultured Thermoanaerobaculia bacterium | reverse complement strand
CTCCCAGCCGGCGGCGGGGAGCCGGCGCACGACCTCGGCGGCGAAGCCGGCGCGGACGCCGACGCGGCTGCGCTCGAGCGCCCGTCCGAGGGCGGCCAGCGCGCGTCGCTCGTCGCGACAGGCGGCGCAGACCTGGGCGTGGCGGTCGAGCGCGTGCCGCTCCTCGCCGCCGAGCCGGCCGTCGGCCTCGAGCTCGATCCGCTCGCGAAAGCTCCCGCAGTCGGTCGCGTTCATCACCGTTCCTCCGTCGGCGGCCCGCCGCGCCGGGACCGGGCCTCGGCGGCCCGCCCGCGGCGCTAGTCGGTCAGAAACTCCGCCAGCTTCTCCTTCAGCATCTGCCGCCCGCGGAACAGCTTGTTCTTCACCGTCCCGAGCGGCATCTCCTTCACGCCGGCGATCTCCTCGTAGGACAGCTCGCCGTAGTGCCGCAGCACGATCAGCTCCCGGTACTCCCAGGGCAGGGCGTCGATCGCCTGCTGGATCGCCTCGCCGCGCTCCCGATTCCGCAGGTGCCGGTACGGCCCGCGTTCGGGACCGGGGAGATCCCAGTCGCGGCCTTCCTCGTCCCCCTCCTCCTGCCGGTGGATCGGCACCAGCTTGAGGCGGCGGCGCCGGATCTGGTCGATCGCCGCGTTCTGCGCCACCCGGAACAGCCAGGTCGAGAAGCGGTAGCGCGGGTCGTAGCGGTCCAGCGCCTGGTAGACCTTGAGAAAGACCTCCTGCGCCAGCTCGTGCGCCTCGTCCAGGTTGCGCAGCAAGCGGTACAGGTAGTTGACGAGGCGCCCCTGGTAACGCTCCACCAGGTCCCCGAACCGATCGCGGTCGCCGGCGAGAACCTCGGCGACCAGCTCCTCGTCGGGTGCCCCGGCGCCTCGCTGCATGGCTTCTTACGGCGGGTCGTCGGCGAAAGTTGCAGGAGGCTTCTGCGCCCGCCGGTCGGCCGCCGTGGGCGTGTCGTCGCGCCGGTTCGAAGGGGACGTGCGGCCGGCGCCTGCGCTCAGCGCCCGGGGGCGCGCTCGCCGCCGCCGGCCGGTGCCGGGGGGGGATCCGGGACGCCGGCGTCCGCCGCCGGGCGTGCGCCCGGGTCGTCCTGCCCCGCCGGAGCGCCGACGTCGTCGCGCGCCGAGACGACGCCGCTCGCCGCGCCGGTCAGCAGCGCGAGCAGGTCGCGCTCGATGCCGCCCGGCGCCTCCTCGACCACCCGGCCGACCTCGGCGCCGCCGCGGCGGACGATGAAGGTCGGCACGTAGCGCAGATCGAGGTCGCGCGCGAGGTCGGGCGGCCGCTGGTCGCTGCGGTCGACGGCGACGTACTCGAGCGCGAACGGCGGCTCGCCGCCCGCCTCGTCGAGCGCGCGCCACAGCCGCGCCAGCTCGCGCCGGCTGTCCGAGCACCAGGTGCCGAGGTAGACGGCGACCTCGGCGCCGGGCGGCACCGCGGCGAGCGCCTGCGCCGCCGCGGGATCGGGCGTCGCCTCGATCTCGGCCTCGACCCACGACGGCTCCGCCGCCTCGAGCTGCTCACGGGTGGCGGGTCCGAGCAGCGACGGCGGCTTCTTCTCGTCCTCGGCGCCGGCCGGCGCCGCCAGCGCCAGCGCGAGCGCGGCGGCGACCACGGCGGCGCGGGAGTTCCGGCTCTCGTTCACGGGCAGGAAGTCTACCCCAACGCCCGCGCGGCGCCCCGGCCGCTCCGCGGGCACCACGCCTCACCTCCCCGCCAGCTCGCGCACCGACTCGATGCGCGTGCCGGGGACGATGCGCTCGAGCGCCTCGGCGCCGGCGGTCAGCTCGCCGAACGCGGTGTAGCCGCCGTCGAGGTGCGGCTGCGGCGACAGGGTCACGAAGAACTGGCTGCCGCCGGTGTGGGCGCCGGCGAGCGCCTTGCCGACGACGCCGCGGCGGTAGCGGAGGGGGCCGATCTCGTCGCGCACGGTGTAGCCGGGGCCGCCCCAGCCGTCGCCGCGCGGGTCGCCGCCCTGGACGACGAAGTCGGGCACCACGCGGTGGAAGGTCAGGCCGTCGAAGAAGCCCTGGACGGCGAGGTGGACGAAGTCGAGGCAGGTCAGCGGCGCGCGCGGGCAGTCGAGCCGGACGGTCAGGTCGCCGGCGTCGGTGGCGATCACCATCGTCCGCGGCCGGCGCGTGCGCTGGACGATCTCGCGGTAGGCGTCGACCGTGCGGCCGGTGTCGACCGCGCCCGCCGCCGGCCGCGGCCGGCCGAGCGCCTCGAGCGCCGCCGCGGCCGCCGCCTGCACGGGGTACTCGCGTACGCCGGCGAGCTGCTCGAGCAGCGCGACGCCGGCGCCGCGGTCGAGCGGCTCGGCCTCGGCGCGGGCGG
>CAZNIX010000671.1:0-2337 GCA_964573125.1 uncultured Thermoanaerobaculia bacterium | reverse complement strand
GTGGCCGCGGCCGTCGCCGCGCTCGCCGCCGCCCTCGCCGCGCCGGCGCCGGCCTCGGGCTCGGGCTTTTTCCGTTTCCAGCACGGCGGCCGCGCCACCGGCCAGGCCGGCGCCTTCACCGCCCGCGCGGACGATCCGGCGGCGGTCTTCTACAACCCGGCCGCGATCACCCGCCTCGACGGCCTCCAGCTCCTCGGCGGCCTCGACTTCAACAACGCCACCGACGAGTACGCGAGCGCCACCGCCGGCTCGATCGCCGCCGATCACACCATCCAGTTCCCGCCCGCGGTCTACCTGACCTGGCGCGGGCCGGCGGCCGGGCCGTGGGCGCTCGGGCTCGGCGTCGACACCCCGTACTGGTACCGGGTCGACTGGGACCCGGTCGACTTCCCGCCGCGCTTCCGCACGCGCCTCCTCGAGCTCGAGCTGTGGGAGGTCCATCCGGTGGCCGCCTACGAGCTGGACGAGCGCTGGAGCGTCGGCGGCGGCGTGCGCTATCTCTTCGGCGATTTCGAGCAGGGAGTCAACGCGCAGGTGCTGGTGCCGGTGACCAACGGCGCGCCCGAGCCGGCCGAGCTGTTCGTCGACGCTGCGACCGCGGTCGACGGCTTCGGCTTCGACCTCGCGGCGCACTACGCCGGCCAGGTCTGGGGCTGGGGCGCGGTCTATCGCGGCGCGGTCGAGGTCGAGGGGAGCGACCGCCTGCGCCGCGCGGTGCGCGATCAGCCGTTCAGCGAGGAGGCGCGGGCGCGGCTGGCGGCGACGCTCGCGATGGGCGGCGGGCGAGTGCGCCAGAGCGTCGATCTGCCGGCCGAGCTGCGCACCGGGGTCTGGTTCGCGCCCTATCCCGAGCTGCGGCTCGAGCTCGACCTCGCCTGGCAGGCGTGGTCCGATTTCGAGCAGTCGATCAGCGTCGCCGGCGACCCGCTCGCGCCGGTGGCGGTGGTCCAGCGCGGCAACTGGGACGACGTCGTCGCCCTGCGCCTGGGGATCGAGGGCGACGTCTCCGACGCGCTCTCGGTCTACGGCGGGATCGCGCTCGAGCCCTCGCCGGTGCCCTCCCAGCGGGTCGATCCCGGCTTCCCGCGCGGCGACGCCACGGTCTACGCGCTCGGCGCCAGCTACCACTTCCCGCAGATCTCGTTCGACCTCGGCTTCTCCCGCCACGAGCACGACGGCGTCGGCGTGCGCTTCCAGGAGCCCGACCCGACCGTCCCCGGCAGCTACTCGGCAGACGACAACGTCTGGTCGGTCTCGGCGCGGTGGCGGTTCTGAAGCAGGGGCTTCCCGGGGCGTCGGCGTTCCGCGCGCCGTCGAGAGCACGCAGCGGGACTATTCCGTCAGTCCCATCGAGCCGAGCGGGTCGAGCAGCAGCTCGATCCCGGAGATCACCTGCCGCACTCTCGGCGGCGACAGCTCTCCGATGCGTTCGGTCAGCTCGACCTTGTCGACGGTGTAGAGCTGCGAGACATTGACCACGCTGGCATTGGGGAGCCCGCCCTCGCCCACCTCGAGCCCCACGTTGCCCGGCGCACCGGCACGACCGAGCTTCGAGGTGACGACACAGACAACGGTCGTCGAGATGCGGCTCCGGTTGAAGAGGTCGTTCTGGACCACTACATGGGGGTGGCGGTAGGCCGGCCCCGAGCCGGTCGCGGCGCCGAGATCGAGCCAGTAGACCTCGCCCTGGCGGACGGTCACCACTCCCCCTCCACCATCCGACGATGGCGTGGACGCCAGAGGCGGCGAAGCGCCAGCTCCTCCTCACCGTCGTCCGCATAGACGGAGTTGAGCCGCTCGAGGAGGCGCTCGTTCTCACGCCGACGGAGGTACTCCTCGGCGGCCTGCGCCAGGAGCCGACTGCGGGGCACCGAGCTTTCGCGCGCGGCGGTGTCGATGCGCTCGAGGAGATCGGCGTCGAGCGAGATCGCGGTTTTGACGCTAGCCATGCCCGTTAGCACCATCGTCCATACCCTCCTTCTATCACAGAGGTGCCAAGACCGGTAGTACCACTTCCAACAAGTGGACCGCGCAGCCGGCGTATCGCCCTCGCACCTCCTACCGACTCCTCCAGACGAGAAACGGCTTGCAGAATCGAACGCGAATCCCGACCGGAGGCCGGCCGAGCCGTCAGGAAGCGCGATTCAGCCGCCGGGCCGCGGAGCGCGCGACGGCGGTGGCGAGGGCGCAGAGGGCGCGCAGGCGATCGGCGGGGCGGACGCGGAGGGAGGCGCCGTCGACGGTCTCGATCCGGCCGAGGAGGTCGGCGGCGGGGATCGCGGGATCGCGGCCGGCGGCGGCGTCGCCGCGGGCGAGCAGGCGCGCGCCGCCGCGGGC
>CAZNIX010000670.1:0-2345 GCA_964573125.1 uncultured Thermoanaerobaculia bacterium | reverse complement strand
CGCCGGCCCGCGCGCGCCCGGCCGCCGCCTCGTTGACGCGCTGGCCGCCCGCGACCCGCGCGACCGGCCTGTGCGCCCGGCCGCCCCCGCCTCAACCATGCCCGCGGCGATCGTGTCTCCCGGGACGAAAGCCATGACCTGGAGAGCCCGGCGGCGGGGTGCTCGTCCTTCGTCCGGCGGACGGGGCCGCGAGGCTCTCTGCGATGCGAGGAGAGAGGAGGCACGAGATGACCGAGCGCGAGTCGCGGTCGACGAACCGGAGCTTCGACCCGCCGAGGTTCGGCAAGGAGGATCCGGCGCCGGCGGCGGCGATCCCGATGCCCGGTTGCGGCGGCAAGCCGTTCGACGGCCCGCCCACCGGCAAGTCCGACCCGCCGCCGACCGGCAGCGGGATGCCGATCCGGGGCGGCAAGCCGTTCGACGGCCCGCCGACCGGCAAGTCCGACCCGCCGCCGACCGGCAGCGGGATGCCGATCCGGGGTGGCAAGCCGTTCGACGGGCCGCCCACCGGCAAGTCCGACCCGCCGCCGACCGGCAGCGGCATGCCGATCCGGGGCGGCAAGCCGTTCGACGGGCCGCCCACCGGCAAGTCCGACCCGCCCCCGCCACCGACGGGTATGCCGATCAAGGGCCGGTAGCGGCGGAGGGACCGCACCGGCGGGAGGGCGGCCCGGCCGGCGACGGGTCGGGCCGCCCTCGCTCGAAGGCCCGAGATCGGCTCGAGATCGGCGATCGATGCATCCGGCAGGAGGAGCGATGGACCCGACCCACCTCGTCTTCAACGGCATCCACGGCTCGACCGGCGGCTACCTGGCGCCGCCGATGAAGCTCGGCGCGCTGGTCGACGCGCTGCGCCGGCGGCCGCGGCGGGGAGGGGCGGGCGGGAGGGCGGCGGCGTACGGCGACCCCGACGACCTCGCCCAGGTCGGCTGGGGCGCGATCTTCCCGCGCGACGCCGACCCGGCGGTGGCCGAGGCGCTGGCGCCGCTGCTCGACCTCCGGCGCGCCCAGGCCGCGGCCGAGAACGAGCGGCGCTTCCGCGTCTTCGCCGGTGAGAACGGCCTGCTCCCGGGCGAGTCGAAATCCGACTTCCTCTACCGCCTGGCGGGGATCGGCCCCGGGCTGGTCGAGCCCGACCGCGTGCCCTACTACCTGCTCCTGGTCGGCGGGCCGGACGAGATCCCCTACGAGTTCCAGTACCAGCTCGACCTCCAGTACGCGGTCGGCCGCCTCGCCTTCGACGCGCCGTGGGAGTACGCGCAATACGCCGACACCGTGGTCGCGGCCGAGGCCGGCCGCGTGCGGCGTCCGCGGCGGGCGGCGATCCTCGCCACCCGCAACCCGGACGACGACGCCACCGCGCTCGCCAGCGAGCAGCTCGCGGCGCCGCTCGGCGCCGGGCTCGCCGCGCGCGCCGGCGACGGCTGGGAGGTGAGCGTGACCGTCGGCGAGGGCGCCGGCAAGGCCGGGTTCGCCCGCCACCTCGGCGGCGCGGCGACCCCGGCGCTGCTGTTCACCGCCGGCCACGGCCTCGGCTGGGACGCCGGCGACCCCTGCCAGCGCTCGTTCCAGGGCGCGCTCGTCTGTCAGGAGTGGCCGGGGCCGAAGGCCGCCAATGGGCCGGTCACCCGCGACCAGTACTTCGCCGCCGGCGACCTCGCTACCGGCGCCGACGTCGCCGGCCTGATCGCGTTCTTCTTCGCCTGCTACGGTGCCGGCACGCCGGCGCTCGACGATTTCGACCGCTCGGTCGCCGGGCGCGCCCGCCCGATCGCGCCCGCGCCGCTGGTCGCCCGCCTGCCCCAGCGCCTGCTCGCCCATCCGCGGGGGGGCGCGCTGGCGGTGGTCGGCCACGTCGAGCGCGCCTGGACCTACTCCTTCCTGTGGGGGCGGACGGCGCAGATCGGCCTCTTCGAGCGCACCCTGCGCGAGCTGCTCGGCGGCCGCCGGATCGGCGCCGCGATGGAGCTCTTCGCCCACCGCCTGGGCGAGATGGGCGCCGAGCTGATCGCCGCGTTCGAACGCCTCGAGCACGGCGAAAAGGTCAGCGACGACGAGCTGCTCCGCCTGTGGAACGCCCACCACGACGCCCGCAACTACGTCGTGCTCGGCGACCCGGCGGTGCGGCTGGCGGTGGGGGAGGCGGGGGTGGCGGATGGAGGTGCGGCCGGTGGCTGAGCCGGCGCCGGCTTGGCGATCTGCCGGCCGGGGCGTATTCTCAAGGCGATGCGCCACCAGTACCGCTGGCTCGACCCCGCCCTCCTCCAGCAGATCCTCGCCGGTCTCTCGCTCCTGCGCCTCTTAAACCAGCTCGTGCTGGCTTCGGGCGGCGCCGTGGACGAGGC
>CAZNIX010000669.1:0-2351 GCA_964573125.1 uncultured Thermoanaerobaculia bacterium | reverse complement strand
CCGCGGCGCCGCCCGCGTCCGCGAAGCCCGCGAAGGTGGTGTTCGACGAGCTGTCGGTGGTCGGCGGCCCGGCCGGGGTGGTCGACGTCCCCGGCTCGGCCCACGTCATCGGCAAGCTCGAGCTCGACGAGCAGAAGCACTCCGACATCCACCGGATCCTGGCCCGGGTGCCGGGGGTCTTCTTCCAGGAGGAGGAGGGCTTCGGCCTGCGCCCGAACATCGGCATGCGCGGCAGCGGCACCGAGCGCAGCTCGAAGATCACGCTGCTCGAGGACGGAGTGCTGATCGCGCCGGCGCCCTACGCCGCGCCCGCCGCCTACTACTTCCCGACCCCGGGGCGGATGGAGGCGGTCGAGGTGCGCAAGGGGTCGAGCGCGATCCGCCAGGGACCGTACACGGTCGGCGGCGTGCTCAACCTGGTGTCGACCTCGATCCCGGCCGCGGCCGGCGGCCGCATCGAGGGCGCCTACGGCGAGCACGCGACGCGCCGGCTCCATGCCTTCGCCGGCGACCCGGGCGCGCGCGTCGGCTGGCTGGTCGAGACCTACCAGCTCGGCACCGACGGCTTCAAGGACCTCGACGGCGGCGGCCCGACCGGCTTCGAGCTCGAGGACTACACCGGCAAGCTCCGCTGGACGGCGCGCCCCGAGGCGCGGGTCTTCCAGGCCGTCGAGCTGAAGGTCGGCACCACCGGCCAGGACGGAGACGAGACCTACCTCGGCCTGACCGACGCCGACTTCGCGCGCACCCCCTACCGGCGCTACGCCGGCTCGGCCGAGGACCGCTTCGAGAGCGACCACGACCAAGTGCAGCTCACCTGGCTGGTCCAGCCGGCCGAGCGGCTCGACGTCACGACCACGGTCTACCGCAACGACTTCTTCCGCAGTTGGTACAAGCTGGAGTCGATCGCCGGCCGCTCGCTCTCCTCCGTGCTCGAGGACCCCGAGACCTTCGCCGCCGAGCTGGCGGTCCTGCGCGGCGAGGCCGACAGCGCCGACGGCGCCCTGCGCGTGCGCGCGAACCGCCGCGACTACTACGCCGAGGGGGTGCAGTCGGTCGCGTCGTTCGCGTCCGGCGCCGCCGGTCGCGCGGTCGCGCACCGGTTCGACCTCGGCGTCCGCGCCCACCGCGACGAGGAGGACCGCTTCCAGCACGACGACGGCTGGCGGATGGCGGGCGGCGCGCTGCGCCTGACGAACCCGGGCGCGCCGGGCAGCCAGGACAACCGGGTGGCGAGCGCCGAGGCGCTCGCGTTCTTCGCCCAGGACACGATCACCGCCGGCCGCTTCACGCTCACCCCCGGCGTCCGCTTCGAGAGCATCGACTACGAGCAGAGGAACTTCGGCCGCAACGACCCGCGGCGCACCGGCGCCGCCCTCGCCGTGCGCGAGAACGGGGTCGAGGTCTGGATCCCCGGGCTCGGCGCCTCGTGGCGGGCGACCGACGCGCTGCTCGTCTTCGCCGGCGTGCACCGGGGCTTCGCGCCGCCCGGCCCGGGGCGCGACGCGGGCACCGAGGCCGAGGAGAGCGTCAACTACGAGCTGGGGCTGCGCACGTCAGGCCCGCTCGCGCTCGAGCTGGTCGGCTTCTACAACGACTACGACAACCTGCTCGGCGCCGACACGCTGTCTTCGGGCGGCGGCGGCACCGGCGAGCTGTTCAACGGCGGCGCGGTCGAGGTCGTCGGCCTCGAGGCCGCCGCGCGCTGGGACCTCGGCCGCGCCCGCGGCTGGGCGGTCGGGGTGCCGCTGCGCTTCGCCTACACCTGGACCGAGGCCGAGTTCCAGAGCAGTTTCACCAGCGATTTCGCCGACTGGGCGCCCGCGGTCGAAAAGGGCGACGCGCTGCCCTACCTGCCCGCGCACCAGCTCGCCGCCGGCGCCGGTCTCGCCGCCGAGCGCTGGGGCGCGCACCTCGACCTCGCCTGGGTCGACGCGATGCGCACCTCGGCCGGCCGCGGGCCGATCCCGGAGGGCGAGGGCACCGACGCCCACCTGCTGCTCGATCTCGCGGGCGAGGTCCGGCTCGCCGGCGGGCTCTCGGCGTTCGCCCAGGTGCGCAACCTGACCGACGAGGTCTACGTCGCCGCCCGCCGGCCGGCGGGCGCCCGTCCGGGCCTGCCGCGCACCGCGCTGGTCGGGTTGAGCTGGAACTTCTGAGCGCCCGATCGCCACCGACTCCGAGGACCGAGACGAACTCGACAGAGGGAGAGCTACCCGATGCTCGATGTCCGCACCGCCCGCCGCACCGCCGGCCGGACCGCCCACCGCGCCGCCTCCTCGCTCGGCGCCCTCGCGCTCGCCCTCTTCGCCGTTGGCTGCGGCGGCGGCGGCGCCCCGCCGGCGGGCGAG
>CAZNIX010000668.1:0-2361 GCA_964573125.1 uncultured Thermoanaerobaculia bacterium | reverse complement strand
CCGCCGCCTCGCGCTCGCGGCGCGGCCGGCGCGGCGTCAGCGCGCGCGGCGGGGCGAGCGGCGAGGCCGGGCCGGGGGCGAGGAAGCCGTGCTCGACCAGCCAGTCGACGCCGGCCAGCGGCAGCGGATGGGTGCGCTCGGCGAAGGGATCGACCGCGCACGGGGGCACGGCGCGCAGGTGCGTGACGGGGGCAACGGACGGCATCGCGAAGACTCCCGACCCTCCCGGTCGAAGGGTTCCACGGGCGAATCGAGATAAGGATTGTAACAGGCCTGGCCGCATCCGGCCTGGAGATTTCGCCCAACAACAGGAGTGCCCTCCCGGCGGCGCGGGGGGACATCCTCAAGCCGCCGCGGCGCGCGTCCGCGCCGCGACGGCCGGGGCGGGCGCGGCCGACTCCGGAAACTCTCGTGCATGCGCAATCTGCTATGCTCATGCGCGACCCCGCTCACCGCGATCGCTCCGGAGGTGACGCCTTGCCCGCCGCCCACTCGCTGCCGCTGTCCGCCGCCCTGGTCGCCGCGCTCGCCGCCGCCGCCGCCGCCGGCGAGCTGCAAGTGGTCGCCACCGACCCGCCGGGCAACGCCGGCAACGTCGCTGCCGGGGCGGCGATCGCGATCACCTTCGACCGCCCGCTCGCGCCCGCCTCGATCACCGCCGCGAGCTTCCGCGCGTTCGGCCGCTCGAGCGGCACGGTGACGGGCGCGATCAGCTTCTCGGGCGGCGACCAGACCGTGACCCTGACCCCGAGCCGGCCGTTCGCGCCGGGGGAGACGGTGTGGGTCAACCTCGCGAACACGATCGCCGCCGCCGACGCCTCGCCCCTGCGCAGCGCCGGCTACGCGTTGCAGTTCATGATCGCGGCCGCCCCGGCGCAGCGGCTGTTCACCGAGATCGACGTCCTCGAGGTGCGCACCAGTCCGGGCACCGGCACCCGCGCCTACGGCGGCTTCGCCACCGACCTCGACCTCGACGGCTGGGTCGACCTCGGCATCGTCAACGAGGACTCCTCCGACCTGCGGGTGTTCCTGAACCGCGCCGACGGCACCGGCCTCTACGATCCGTTCCTCACCCCGCCGACCCCGATCGGCGACGTCGCGAGCCCCAACGAGGCGGCCGATTTCGACCACGACGGATTCACCGACGCCGCGACCTCGAACGTCGCCGACGGCACGGTCTCGATCGTCCTCGGCGACGGCGACGGCACGTTCGCGCCGCAGCAGGTGGTGGCGGTGGGCAGCTCGCCGCACGGCCTCGCGGTGCTCGACGCCGACGGCGACGGCGACCTCGACCTCGCGGTCGCCGTCACCCAGAGCAACAACCTGGCGCTGATCCTCAACGACGGCAGCGGCGTCTTCGGCGCCGCGACGACGTTCGAGAGCGGCGGCTCCGGCGAGTACGGCCTGGCCGCCGGCGACCTGGACGGCGACGGCATCCTCGACCTCGTGGTCGGCACGCGCATGGACAACGAGATCCAGGTCCTGCGCGGCAACGGCGACGGCACGTTCACCAACGTCGAGAGCCAGGCTTCGGGTGGCACCGGCTGGATGGTGGTCCTGGGCGACGTCAACGGCGACGGCGACCTCGACGTCACCGCCGCCGGCGGCGAGGCGAGCAACGGCTCGGTCCTGCTCGGCAACGGCGACGGCACGCTCGGGACCGCCGCGACCTACGCGGTCTCCGGGACCGCGGTGGCGACCGACCTCGGCGACCTCGACGGCGACGGCGACCTCGACTGGGTGGTCGCCTCGTTCGGCGGCGGCCGCTGGCACCTCTACACCAACGACGGCGCCGGCGCGATGAGCCCGGACCAGGAGATCTTCGCCCCCGCGAACGCCTCGTGCTCGATCATGGTCGATTTCGACCGCGACGGCGACCTCGACCTGGCGCTCGTCGACGAGATCGCCGACGTCGTCGCGCTGATGCAGAACAGCGGCTCGGCGGTGGTCTTCGCGGACGGTTTCGAGAGCGGCGACACTACGGGGTGGTCTTCGTCTACGCCGTAGTGACCCCGCTCACGGGGCGTTCGCCCTGCGCCTGACGGCGCAGCGCTCGGCTGCGAGTCGCGTCACACCTCGGCGTGGTCGGGGGTGGTCGGGGGCTGACGGCCGGTCGGGGCGCCGGCCGCGGGCTACCGCCGCCGGACCAGCCGCCAGGCGGTGAGCGCGGCGACCGCGACCACGCCGGCGAGCGCGTTGAAGCCGACGTCGCGCAGGTCGTAGTAGCGCGTGGGCAGGAGGTGCTGGATCCCCTCGTCGACCCAGCCGGCGAGCGCGGTCACGAGCGCCGCCCAGACCGCGGGCGGGGCGAGCGCGCGGAGCCCCGGCCCAGGCGCCGCCGCGGCGCCGGCTGCTTCGTCC
>CAZNIX010000667.1:0-2362 GCA_964573125.1 uncultured Thermoanaerobaculia bacterium | reverse complement strand
GGCTCCGGCGTGGGCGCCGGCCGCGCGGGTTCCGGGGCGCGCTCGGGCGGCGACGGCCGCCGCGGCGCCGGCTCCGGGAGCGCCGTCGGGCGCACCCGGAACAGCTCGATCCGCATCCGCTCGCCGGTGGCGTCGCGCACCGGGCCGCTGACGATGCGCGCCTCGCCGTCGGGCTCGACCGCGACCACCAGCAGGTAGGAGGAGTACCCCTCCTTGGAGACATCCGCCCGCCAGCGACCCGAGGCCAGCCCCTGGACCTCGATCCGGCCGTCGGCGCCGGTGGTCAGCGGCGGCGGTCCGGCGATCGGGTCGATCTCGGCGTAGCGCAGCAGGACCTGCGCCCCCTCGAGCGGCTTTTTCTTGCCGCTCTTGACCTCGATCCCGACCGCCGCCACCCCCTTCCAGAGCTGGGCCGCGGCCGGCGCCGCGAGCGCGGCGAGAGCGAGGACGGCGAGAGCGAGGACGGGAAGAGTGGGGACGGCGAGCTTCGATCGCGCCATGGCGGAGCCTCCGCGGGGTCACCGGTGGGACGGCCGGCCCTCGACTCTACCCCACCCCCGCGCGCGCCACCCGCTCGACCTCGGTCCACACCCGCATCAGGTTCTCGCCCGCGATCTTGGCGACGTCGGCCTCCGAGTAGCCGCGCGCGAGCAGCTCGCGGATCAGGTTCGGGTAGTACGAGACGTCCTTGAGCCCGGTCGGCAGCGAGTCGCCGACGCCGTCGAAATCGGAGCCGAAGCCGACGTGGTCGACCCCGACCAGCTCGACCACGTGGTCGATGTGGTCGGCGACGTCCGCGACGTCGGCGTAGATCGTCGGGTCCTGCTCATTGCGCTGGCGCATCCACTCCTCGACCTCGGGCGCGCCGCGCTCGTAGCCGTGCTCGTCCATGAACAGCCGCCGCGCGGCCCACAGCGCCTCGCCCTGCTTCTGAGCGTCCGCGCGCAGGAACGCAGAGCCGAAGTTGATCTGGATCACGCCGCCGTTCTCCGCCAGCCGGCGGATCATGTCGTCGCTCATGTTGCGCTCGAAGTCGGGCGTGAAGTGGCGCGCCGAGGAGTGCGAGGCGATCGCCGGCGCCTGCGCGATCTCCATCACGTCCCAGAACGCGTCGTCGGAGACGTGCGAGACGTCGACCATGATCCCCAGCCGGTTCATCTCGGCGACCACCTCGCGGCCGAACTCGGAGAGCCCGCCCCAGCGGCGCTCCTCGTCGAACGAGGAGTCGGAGATGTGGTTGACCTTGGAGTGGGTGAGCGTGATGTAGCGGACGCCGCGGTCGTGGAAGTGCTTGAGGTTCGCGAGGTCGCCCTCGACCGGGGCGCCGTTCTCCATCCCCATCGGCAGCGCGATGCGGCCGGTCGCTTTGACCTCCCGCACCTCGGCGGGCGAGGTCGCGATCGCGAACTGGTCCGGGTGGTCGCCGGCGATGGTCTCGACCATGTCGATCAGCCGGTCGGCGACCGCCTTGGCGCCGTTGCCCTCGAACTCGGCCGGCACGTAGATCGACATGAACGGCGCGTCGAGCCCGCCGGCGACCGCGCGCGGGTAGTCGAAATCCCCCTTCGCGGTGCGCTCGGAGACGTCCTCCCACTCCTCCTCGAGCCGGTAGGGGACGTCGACGTGGGTGTCGACGATCAGCAGCTCGTGCGCCAGCGTCTCGGCCCGGGCCTGCAGCTCCTCGGCGCTGAGCTCGACCGCCACCGGTCCCGACAGCGTCTCGGGCTCGCGCTGGCAAGCGACCAGCGCCGCCGCCAGGACCGCGGCGGCGGACAGAACGAACGGAAACCGACCTCGTCTCGCGCGCATGCTCGCACCTCCGGCGCGGAAGTGTACCCGAGGCCGAGCGCCGGCGAACCCGGCTGGTGCCGCGCGCGCACCTCGAGCTCGAGGCGCGGCCTCCCCGCCGCCGTCGGTCGAGCCCCCTGGGCCATGGGCCTCCCCGGCCGTCTCGCTCGACGGGACCGAGCCGCCGCCGGCCGCGCTCCGGCGCCGGCGGGAGGCTCCGCCGGTCAGTCGCCGGTCAGCGTCTTGTAGGCCTTGAGGCTGCCGATCGCGGCCGCGCGCTGGCCCAGCTCGTCGTAGAGCTGGGCGAGGTTGAAGTAGGCGTCGGCGCACGCGGGGTCGGCTTCGATCGCGCGGCGGTAGGCGCCCACCGCCGCCTCGAGGCGGCCGAGATCCTGGAGCGCAACGCCGAGGTTGAACGCGGCGGTCGCGTCGTCCGGGGCGAGGGCGGCCGCGGCGCGGTAGTGCTCCTCGGCGGCCGCCGGGTCGCCCGCCTCGTGGAGGAGGCGGCCGAGGTTGAGGTTGGCCTCGGCGTGGTCGGAGTCGAGTACCAAGGCGCGACGGTAGGCGTCGCGCG
>CAZNIX010000666.1:275-2365 GCA_964573125.1 uncultured Thermoanaerobaculia bacterium | reverse complement strand
CGTCGTCGCGGCTGCGCGTGCGCGGCGGCCGCGACGACGAAGTGCTGCTCCTGCTCGACGGCCTCGAGCTGCGGGCGCCCTACCACCTCCAGGAGTTCGACAGCGCGCTGAGCATCGTGGCGCCGGCCTCGCTCCAGGACGTCGACCTGGTCGCGGGCGGCTACCCGGCGGAGTACGGCGGGCGGATGGGCGGCGTGCTCGACATGACCACGGTGGCGCCGTCCGACCGCCTCCACGCCGCGCTCGGCGTCGGCTCCTACTACGGTCAGCTCAGCGGCTCAGGGCGCTTCGCCGGCGACCGCGGCGGCTGGTTCGGGGTCGGCCGCGCCGGCAACTACCGCCTGGCGCTGGAGATCGCCGGCCGGCCGGCGGATCCGAGGTACTGGGACCTGTTCGGCAAGGCCGACTACTCGCCGGCGCCCGGCCACGAGCTGCGCCTCGACGTCCTGGCCGCCGAGGACGAGTTCGAAGACCGCCGGGGCGAGCCCGGCGAGGACGGCTTCCGGTACGGCAACCGCTGGCGCAGCCGCTATGCCTGGCTGACCTGGGACGCCGTGCTCGGCGACCGGCTGTTCGCCGAGAGCGTCGCCTCCTACGGCCGCCTCGAGCGCGGCCGCAGCGGCGAGGAGTCGGGCGCGGACGGCGGCTTCCGGCTCCACGACCGCCGCACGGTCGAGATCGCGGGCCTCAAGCAGGGCTGGACCTTCCTGCTCGGCGACCGCGCGGCGGTCAAGTGGGGCTTCGACGTCCGGCGCGAGGAGGCGGTGCTCGACTACGGCAACCGGCGCGAGCTGCGCGCGCCGCTCGCCGCCATCCGCACCGCGCCGGCGGTCGGCGCGACCGAGTTCGCGGCGCGGATCGACGGCAACGAGGTCGGCGCCTACGCGAGCGTCCCGCTGCGCCCGCGCCCCGACCTGACGGTCGAGCTCGGGCTGCGCTACGACCACCCCGCGGTCACCTCCGAGCACCTGGTCAGCCCGCGGTTCAACCTCGGCTGGGCGCCGACCGGCCGCGACCGGCTGCGCGCGGCCTGGGGCTGGTTCTACCAGAGCCAGCGGCCCGACGAGCTGCAGATCGAGGACGGCGAGACCGGGCTCGCCCGCGCCGAGCGCTCCGAGCACCGGCTGCTCGGCTGGGAGCACCGTTTCGACGGCGGCGCCCGCTTCGAGGCCGAGGCCTTCGAGCGCTGGTTGAGCCACCCGCGGGCGCGCTACGAGAACCTCTTCGACCCGGTGCTGCTATCGCCCGAGCTGTCGCCCGACCGGGTGCGGATCGCGCCCGAGCGCGCGCGGAGCCGCGGCCTGGAGCTGACCTGGCGGGGGGCGGAGCGCCGGCGGCTCGCGTGGTCGGCGGCTTACACCCTGGCCGCGATCGAGGACCGCCTCGACGGCGGCTGGGTGCCGCGCTCGACCGACGCCACCCACGCTTTGCGCGCCGAGGCCGACCTCCGCTTCCACCGCGGCTGGACCCTGGGCCTGGTCTGGAGCTACCACAGCGGCTGGCCGACCACCGCGATCGGCGGCCGCGCCGCCGCCGGCCCGGACGGCGGCCTCGCGATCGAGCCGGTGCTCGGCCCGCTCAACGCCGAGCGGCTGCCCGACTACCACCGCCTCGACCTGCGGCTGCGCCGGGAGTGGCAGCTCGGGCGCGGCAAGCTCGCCGCCTACCTCGATCTCCAGAACCTCTACGACCGCGACAACGTCCGCGGCTTCGACGAGTTCGCGTTTTCGCCCGGCGCCGACGGCGCGGTGGCGGTCGACGCCACCCCCGAGAGCTGGGGCGGCTTGCTCCCCTCGTTCGGCGTCCGCTGGAGCTTCTGACCGGCGGCGGCGAGCCGGTCCGGCCGGCGGTTCGCCTCGACCGGGGGGGCGCCGGGGCGCCCCCCGCGCGGCGGCGGGGCCGGCATCGGCGAGGGGGCGCGCCGGCCCGTCCGGCGGCGGCCGGCACGGCCCGAGCGCGGCCAGGTGACCGTCCGCGTGGAGCAGCGGCAGTCCGGCGAGCCGGGCCGCGGCCAGTTGGGGCTCGAACGGGCGCTGGAGAACGACGAACACCGGCTGCGCGCAGGCGCCGACCGCGGACCACCACCAGCC
>CAZNIX010000666.1:0-265 GCA_964573125.1 uncultured Thermoanaerobaculia bacterium | reverse complement strand
GCCCGGGCGCAGCGCGGCGCCGTCGGTCGCGACCCGCTGCGGGTAGATGGAGAGCAGGTAGTTGCTGCCCAGCAGCTTCGGGTTGGCGCTGCTGATCGCGATCGACCGGCCGAGGTAGAACACGAGCGACGGCGGGAAGGTCTCGACCGCGACCACCGTGGCGTCGGGGGAGAGCCGGGGCCGGAGCGCCTCGGCCGCCGCCCGGGCCGAGCGCTCCTGCGCGACGCGCGCGAGCAGCGGTCCCGCGGCGAGCGGCAGAGCGACC
>CAZNIX010000665.1:0-2375 GCA_964573125.1 uncultured Thermoanaerobaculia bacterium | reverse complement strand
GGCCGGCGCACGCGGGCGGCGCCCTCGGCGGCCGGCTCGGCGTCGATGCGGGCGATCACCCGCGCCAGCCCCGGCTCGGGGTCGGGGTCGGCCTCGGCGTCGGGCAGGCTCGCCGCCAGCTCGCGGCAGGCGCGCAGCTCCTCGCGGCAGATCGCGCACGCCGCGACGTGCTCGTCGACCCGCGCCGCCTCCGCCGGTTCGAGGGTGCCGTTGGCGTGCCAGGGGAGCAGCTCCCAGCACTCCTGGTGCGACAGCCGGGGCGCGCTCACCGGCCCCCCTCCCCCGCCTCGGCGCTCCAGCCGAGCGCGGGCAGCAGCTCGCGCAGCCGGCGCCGGGCGTGGAACATGCGGGTCTTGACCGTGCCCACCGGGACGCCGACCAGGACCGAGATCTCCGGGTACGACAGGCCGCGGTAATAGGTCAGCTCGACCACGCGGCGCTGCTCGCGCGGCAGGACGGCGAGCGCGGCCACCACTGCGCGCGCCAGCTCCTGCCGCTCGAGATCGCGGCGCGGGCTGTCCGGCGCCGCCGGCTCGGCCGCGCCTTCCTCGGCCGGGACCTCGCGCCGGCGGCCGTGGCGCTCGATCGCCTTGAGCCCCTTGCGGTAGGCGATCCCGAACAGCCAGCTCGACACCCGCGAGCCGCCGCGGAACGAGCGGGCGCCGACCCACGCCGCGTAGAAGGTGTCGTCCAGCGCCTCCTCGGCCTCCTCCACCCGGCCGCCGAGCACGCGCAGCAGGTAGGCGAGCAGCCGCCGGTGATAGCGTCGGTAGAGCGCCTCGAACGCGCGGCGGTCGAGCGCCGCGACCCGCGCCAGCAGCTCGAGGTCGTCGGCGTCCGGAGGATGGTTCACGGCTGGGGGGTCCACCGCGGCGGTCCCGGGTTCGGTCACGGGTGGCACTACGAAGTGCAGCATATCGGGTTCGCGGCGGCGAGCCCCGGGCGAGGCGCGCGCGGAGTTCGCTCCCGCCGTGCGTCCCGCCGCCGCGGGCGGCGGTTCAAGGCCGCGGCCCACGCGGTTGAACCGGCGCGGCGCGCGGCCGGACCCAAGGGCGACGCGGGCACCGCCCGCGCGGGTTCCCACCCGGCGGCGCGTCGAGCCTCGCGCACCGAGCAAGACCCCGAGCGAGCATCGGATCGAGGAGGACCCATGTTCTTCCGTCAGCAGAGCCTCCACCCGCTCCGTCTCTTGCGCCACGCGGGCGTCCCGTTCGCCGCCCTCGTCCTGGCGGTCGCCGTCACGGCGCCGGCGCGGGCGGGCGATCACTCGGTCACCGTCGTCAACAGCGCCTTCCTGCCGTCGCAGCTCACCATCCAGGCCGGTGACTCGGTGACCTGGACGAAGGGCGCGACCACGTTGCCGCACAACGCGGTGTTCCCCGGCAACGTGCTCTGCGCCAACGGCTGCTCGGACAGCGGCGGCAACGGCGCCCTGTCGACGGCGCCCTGGAGCTTCACCCGCACTTTTCCCACCGCCGGTCAGATCAGCTATGTCTGCCAGCTCCACGGTCCGGCGATGGGCGGCACGATCACGATCCAAGGCGCCGGTCCCCAGCCGGGAGCGCTGCGCTTCTCCAACGCCACCTACAGCGTCGGCGAGGGGGGCGGCTCGGCGACCATCACCGTGCAGCGGATCAACGGCGACGACGGCGCGGTGTCGGTCCAGTACGCCACCGGTGGCGGCACCAGCACGGCGACCGCCGGGAGCGACTACACGCCGCAGAGCGGCACGCTCAACTGGCCCGACAACGACGACGCGCCGAAGACCTTCGGCGTGCCGATCCTCGAGGACACCGCGGACGAGCCCAACGAGACCGTGCGGCTGACCCTGAGCAACCCGGGCGGCGGCGCCGTCCTCGGCAACCCGTCGACCGCCACCCTGACCATCAACGACAACGACGACTCCGGTCCGGGGCCCTCCGCCGGCAGCCTCCGCTTCTCGGTCGCGGCGCAGAACGCACCGGAGGACGGCGGCCCGGCGACCGTGGTGGTGCAGCGGGTCGGCGGCACCGCCGGCGCGGTGTCGGTGCAGTACGCGAGCGCGAACGGCACCGCCACCGGCGGCGACGACTACACCGCGGTCTCCGGCACCCTGAGCTGGGCCGGCGGCGACGGCGCCGACGAGAGCTTCCAGGTGCCGATCCTCGACGACGCCGACACCGAGAACGACGAGACCTTCACCGTGGCGCTCTCGGCGCCGACCGGCGGCGCCGCCCTCGGCTCGCCGTCGAGCCAGACCGTGACCATCCTCGACGACGACTCCGTGGTGCCCGGCCCGTGCATCGCGGACGACCACACCCTGTGCCTGCTCGGCGAGCGCTTCCGGGTCGAGGTCGTGTTCACGCCGCCGGGCGGCGTCGAGCAGCCGGCCAACG
>CAZNIX010000664.1:0-2378 GCA_964573125.1 uncultured Thermoanaerobaculia bacterium | reverse complement strand
GCCGTCGCCGGCGGCCGCCGCCGCGGCCTCGACCCGGCCGTCGGTCGCGCCCTCCGGGCCGATCGCGAGCGCCTCCTGCGGGCGCGGCGCGGGCGGCGCCGGGGTGAAGTCGCGCCCGGTCATCTCCTGGATCAGGCGGTAGACCTCCTTGCCGTCGAGCGACTCCTGGTCGAGCAGCAGCACGCTCAGGCGCTCGAGCACGTCGCGGTGCTCGGAGAGCACGCTGCGCGCCCGCCGGTAGCCGGCCTGGACGATCTCCTCGACCTCGCGGTCGATGCGGATCGCGGTCTCCTGGCTGTAGTCCGACTGCTGGGCGAAATCGCGGCCGAGAAACACCGGCTCGTCCTTGCCGCCGTAGGAGAGCGGCCCGAGGCCCGACATCCCCCACTCGCGCACCATCCGGCGGGCGAGGTCGGTGGCGCGCTCGATGTCGTTGCCGGCGCCGGTCGTGATGTCCTCCTGGGTCAGCTCCTCGGCCACCCGGCCGCCCATCAGGATCGAGATCTGGGCCTCGACGTAGCCCTTGCGGTAGGTGTACTTGTCCTCGGTCGGGAGCTGCATGGTCAGCCCGAGCGCGCGGCCGCGCGGGATGATCGTCACCTTGTGCAGCGGGTCGGAGCCGGGGGTGAACGCGGCGACCAGGGCGTGGCCGGCCTCGTGGTAGGCGGTGACCCGCTTCTCCTCGTCGGTGAGCATCAGGGTCTTGCGCTCGACCCCCATCAGGACCTTGTCCTTGGCGAACTCGAAATCGTCCATCTCGACTTTCTTCTTGTTGCGCCGGGCCGCGACCAGCGCCGCCTCGTTGACCAGGTTCGAGAGGTCGGCGCCGGCGAAGCCGGGCGTGCCGCGGGCGACCACCGCGAGGTCGACGTCCTCGGAGAGCGGGATCTGACGCACGTGGACCTTCAAGATGCCGAGCCGGCCGTTGATGTCGGGACGGTCGACGACCACCCTGCGGTCGAAGCGCCCGGGGCGGAGCAGCGCCGGGTCGAGCACGTCGGGGCGGTTGGTCGCGGCGATCAGGATCACGCCCTCGTTGGACTCGAAGCCGTCCATCTCGACCAGGAGCTGGTTCAAGGTCTGCTCGCGCTCGTCGTGGCCGCCGCCGAGACCGGCGCCGCGGTGGCGGCCGACGGCGTCGATCTCGTCGATGAAGATGATGCACGGGGCGTTTTTCTTGCCCTGCTCGAAGAGATCGCGAACCCGGCTGGCGCCGACGCCGACGAACATCTCGACGAAGTCCGAGCCCGAGATCGAGAAGAACGGCACGTTGGCCTCGCCGGCGATCGCGCGCGCGAGCAGGGTCTTGCCGGTGCCCGGCGGCCCCATCAGCAGCACGCCCTTGGGGATGCGGCCGCCGAGCTTCTGGAACTTCTGCGGCTCCTTGAGGAACTCGACGATCTCGGACAGCTCCTCCTTGGCCTCCTCGACCCCGGCGACGTCCTTGAACGTCACCTTCTTGCCCGAGGCCGAGAGCAGCTTGGCCTTGCTCTTGCCGAACGACAGCGCCTTGTTGCCGCCGCTCTGCATCTGGCGCATGAAGAAGATCCACAGCCCGATCAGGAGCAGGATCGGACCCCAGGTGATGAGGATCGCGAACAGCGGGTTCTGGTCGGTCTTCTCGGCGCTGATCTCGATTCCCTCTTCCTCGAGCTTGGCGATGAACGCGGAGTCGGCCTCGAACGGCAGGTCGAGCGTGAACGCGTCGTTCTCGCGGTGCTCGCCGGCCTCGCGGTAGGTGCCCTCGACCTTCTCGCGGTCCTTGATCCGGACGGTCTTGATCTGCCCCTGGTCGACCTGGGTCATGAACTCGGTCCAGTTCAGCTCCTTGGGCTTGCCCTGGCCGAGGCTGAGCAGGTTCCAGAGCAGGATGACGACGACGAAGATCGCCATCCAGAGGAAGAGGGTGCGGAGGGTTGAGCTCAACTTCGGTGTCCTCTGTACGTCCGGGGTCGCCGGTCCTATCCGACCGTCACCCGCCCCAACGGCGCCGCCCGGCTCCGGATTCCAGCGGCTCGACCGCGGCGACCCAGGCGCCGCCGGCGACCGTCGCGTCCGCGCGCCGCAGCCGGTAGCGCTCGTCGATGGTCACCCCCGGCACCCAGGCCACCCGCGGACCGCCCGTGCCGAGGCAGAGCAGCGGCAGCCGGTCGCGCTCGCCGCGCGGCACCCGGCGGTCGATCAGCACCTCCTTGAGGCGCCGCTCGCCCGGCGCGCCGAGCGGCCGGAGCCGATCGCCCGGACGCCGGCTGCGCACGGTCACCGCCTCGCCCGCGCCCAGGGCGTTGCCTAACGCCATGCGCTTCGTCAAGCTCCACGGCAGCGGCAACGACTTCTTCGTCATCGACGCGCGCGATCTCGACCGCGACTGGCCGGCG
>CAZNIX010000663.1:2144-2384 GCA_964573125.1 uncultured Thermoanaerobaculia bacterium | reverse complement strand
GGATGGTGCGCGGCGCCGCCGGCGCCGCGGCCGCGGCGGCGGGGCGCGGCGTTCCCGGCCCGCCGGCGGCCTCCTCCCACCGGCGCTCGGCGCCCGGCCAGGCCGGCTCCGGCTCCGCGGGCGGGGCCTCGATCTCGACCTGGCCGCCGGCGGTGCGCCGCCGGACCTCGGGCGCCGAAGGCTCGCCCGAGCGCTGCGAAATCCGGATTGCGCAGATCGGTCGCCATGACGCGGCCGGGA
>CAZNIX010000663.1:0-2134 GCA_964573125.1 uncultured Thermoanaerobaculia bacterium | reverse complement strand
GCCGAAGGCTCGCCGCGCAGGAGGCGGTCGACCACCTCGGCGACGTCGCGGTGGACCGCGAGCGCGTCCTGGTCCTGGATCTCGATCAGGACGTCGAAGGTCGGCGGCGCCTTGCGCTCGAGCACGGTCTTCTGGGTGCGGCGCCGGCGCGCCTCCTCGTCGGAGAGCGTGACCGCCTGGATGCCGCCGACGAGGTCGGACAGCGTCGGGTTCTGGAGCAGGTTGTCGAGCGTGTTGCCGTGGGCGGTGGCGATCAACTGCACGCCGCGCTCGGCGATCGTGCGCGCCGCCAGCGCCTCGGCGCGGGTGCCGATCTCGTCGATCACGATCACCTCGGGCATGTGGTTCTCGACCGCCTCGATCATCACCGCGTCCTGGACGTCGACCGACGGCACCTGCAGGCGCCGCGCGCGGCCGATCCCCGGGTGCGGCACGTCGCCGTCGCCGGCGATCTCGTTGCTGGTGTCGACCACCACCACGCGCTGGCCCAGCTCGTCGGCGAGCACGCGCGCGGCCTCGCGCAGGAGCGTGGTCTTGCCCACCCCCGGCCGGCCGAGGAGCAGGATCGAGGCCCCCGACTCGATGACGTCGCGCAGGATGTCGACGGTGCCGAAGACCGCGCGCCCGACCCGGCAGGTCAGCCCGACCACCGCGCCGTCGCGGTTTCTCAGCGCCGAGATGCGGTGGAGCGTGCGCTCGATGCCGGCGCGGTTGTCGGCGCCGAAGCGGCCGACGCGCTCGACCACCGCGTCGAGCTCCGCGCGCGACACCGGCTCCGCGCCGAGGTCGCGCCCACCCCCCGGGTAGCGCGCCTCCGGCACCCGCCCGAGGTCGAGCACGATCTCGAGCAGGTCGTCGCGCTCGGGATCGCCCTCGACCCCCCGGCGCACCCGCTCCGGCATCACCGAGAGCAGCAGGTCGAGGTCGTCGGTGCGGCTGTACTGGCCGGGGTGCGCGCGGTGCCCGCGCGGGGCGGCGGTCTCCACGGCGGCGATTCTAGCGGCACCTTCGCGGACTCGCGTGCCTCGAGGGTCGCCGGTCTGGCCGACTCCGCCCAAACCCGACTCGTCCGGCCGGAGTTGGCCAGCCGAGCGAGCTGGTGCCGGGCGGCGCCGCGCCCGCCGGCGGCGCCGGCTTCATCGCCCGGCGTGGCTCGCCGGCGCCCGGCCGCCTCCCAGCTCGCGCGCCGCTTCCCGCACCAGCGCCCGGGTCACGCGCGGCAGGCCGCGCCCGTAGGCGTAGAGCATCGCGTTGTGGCACAGGATGTTGATCAGGCGCGGGATGCGCCGCGAGCGCCGGACGACGAGCGCCAGCGCCCGGTCGGTGAACAGGCGCGCGCCGCCGCCGACCGCCGCCAGGCGGTGCTCGATGTAGCCGCGGGCCTGGCGCGCGGTGAGCCGGTCGAGACGGCGGCGGACCGCGATCCGGTCGGCGATCTGGCGCTGGCGGGGGGTGGCCAGCCGGGCGCCCAGCTCGGGCTGCCCGACGAGCACGATCTGCAGCATCTTGTTCGTGCCGGTCTCGAAATTGAGCAGCAGGCGCAGCTCCTCGAGGGTCTCGTCGGTGAGGTTCTGCGCCTCGTCGAGGACCAGGGCCGCGGTCTTGCCCGCCCGGTCGCAGCGGACCAGGAAGCCGTTGAGCGCCTCGAGCAGGTCGAAGCGGTCGGTCCGCTCGTAGGCGACGCCGAAGTCCCGTAGCGCGCTCTGCAGGATCTCGACGAACGAGAGCGAGGCGTTCGCGATGTAGGCGGTCTCGATCGACGGATCGAGGGCGGAGAGCAGCGCGTAGACGATCGCGGTCTTGCCGGTGCCGGCCTCGCCGATCAGGACCACCAGGCCGCGGTGCTCGAGCAGGCCGAGCTCGAGCCGGGCCAACGCCTCCGCGTGGCCCTCGGTCAAAAACAGCAGCGCCGGGTCGGGCGTGAGCGCGAAGGGCTCGCCGGTGAGGCCGAAGTGGTCGCGCCAGATGGCGGCGGCAGGCGCCCGCGGCTCGGTCGTCTCGGGCGTCGCCCGCTCGGGCTCGAGCGTGCGTGCCGGGCGCGAAGCCACGGGCCGCGGTCCGCCCCGGGCCGCGCCCACCTGTCCCAGCCCCAGTTCGAGGCCGAGGACGACTGCGGGCGCGGCAGTCTTCATGG
>CAZNIX010000662.1:0-2385 GCA_964573125.1 uncultured Thermoanaerobaculia bacterium | reverse complement strand
GCCCGGCCGCCGCGGTCTCGCCGGCGGCGCCCACGCCCGGGGTCGCGCGCTGCGCCGGGTCGCCGCCGATGAACGTCCCGTGGAGCGCGCGCACCGCCTCGGCGCGGTCGGCGGCGGCGACGACCAGCGAGATGTTCAGCTCGGAGGAGCCCTGGGCGATCGCCCGCACGTTGATGCCGCGCGCGCCGAGCGCGCTGAACACCGCGCCGGCGATGCCCGGCCGCTCGCGCATGCCGGCGCCGACCACCGCGATCACCGCCAGGCCGCGCTCGACGATCGGCGGCTCGACCAGCCCCAGGCGGCGGTCGAGCGCGAACGCTTCGTCGATCGCGCGCACCGCGCGGTCGATCGCCTCGGGGGCGATCGCGAAGCAGATCGAGTGCTCGCTCGAGGCCTGGGAGATCAGGATGATGCTCACGTCCTGGTGGGCGAGCGCGCCGAACAGCCGTCCGGCGACGCCCGGCACGCCGAGCATCCCGTCCCCCTCGAGGCGGAGCAACGCGATCTCCGCGATCGACGAGATGCCGCGCACCGCCGGCGCCGCCGGATCGGCCTCGGCGGTGACCGTGGTGCACGGCGCCGCGGGCCGGAAGGTGTTGCGGATCAGCACCGGGATGCCGCGGGCGCGGCTCGGATGGATCGCCGGCGGGTAGACGACCTTGGCGCCGAAGTGGCACAGCTCGAGCAGCTCGACGTAGGAGAGGCGGGCGATCGGGCGGGCGTCGGGCACGAGCGCCGGATCCGCGGTCATCACCGCGTCGACGTCGGTCCACAGCTCGAGGGCGCCGGCGTCGAGCGCGGCGGCGACGAGCGCCGCGGTGTAGTCGCTGCCGCCGCGGCCGAGCGTCGTCGCCTGGCCCTCGGGGGTGGCGCCGACGAAGCCGGGCACGACCTGGACCTGGCCGGCGGGCGCCGCGGCGAAGTGCGCGCGCACGCGGGCCGCGGTCGCCTCGTGGTCGACCCGGGCGGCGCCGAAGCGGTCGTCGGTCCGGATCAGCCGGCGGGCGTCGACCGCCGTGGCGGCGATCCCGGCGGCGCGCAGGGCGGCGGCGAAGATCTGGCTCGACATCCGCTCGCCGTAGCCGGCGATCGCGTCGAGCGTGCGCGGGCTCGCCTCGCGCAGCAAATGGGCGCCGTGCAGGAGGTCCGCGAGGTCGCGCAGCGAGGGGGTGAGCGCGGCCGAGAGCGGCGGGAGCTCGCGGCCGCGGGCGACCAGGCCCGCGGTCTCGAGGTGGCGCCGGGCGAGCTCTCCCAGGACGCCCTGATAGTCGTCGCGCGCCTCGGCCTGGCGCGCGGCGGCGAGCAGCGCGTCGGTGACGCCGCCCAGCGCCGAGACCACGACGCCGCGCGCCGCCGGCCCCGCCGCCGCGACCCCCGCGACCGCGCGCTCGATCGCCGCCGCGTCGCGGAGCGACGAGCCGCCGAACTTGAGGATCCTGATCGCCCCGCTCCCGCCGTCGCTCATGCTCGGCTCCCTGATCTCGATCGGGCCAGAAAACGAAAACCCCCGGAGAGGTCCCGGGGGCCGGTTCGCCTGAGGCTTGCGCGCGCGCTCAGACGGCCCCCGGTCTCCCGCGGGTGGTCGTCACGGTGGCCGTGGTGGTCCGGGCGGCGCGCGGCCGCGGCGCGAGGCGCATGGCGCAAGGCTATCTCCGCCCTCGGCGGGCGTCAATCCGGCCGGGGGTGATCCGGGCGCCGCGCCCCGGCTCCGGGCGCCGGGCCGCGTCGGCCGGCCCAGGTCGCGAACGGCCTTTGCTGAAGGTGAGTTACGCCCCGGCGGCGTCTGTTACAATGCCGCTCTCCCGGCTGCGGACGCGGCTTGGCGCGCCTCCCGCCGCGCGGCGACGAGCGGCGCCGCGGGGTCCGCGGGCGGAATCGGATCGCGCGCACATCCGGAGGGAGCATGACTCGAACCATCCTGCTCGCCGACGACAGCGTCACCATCCAGAAGGTGATCGAGCTGACCTTCATGGAAGAGGACTACGAGGTGGTGGCGGCGAGCGACGGCGACGAGGCGCTCGAGCGGCTGGAGGAGACCACGCCCGACATCGTGATCGCCGACGTCCACATGCCGGGGGCCTCGGGGATCGACGTCTGCCGGCGCTCGAAGGAGCTGTTCCCCGAGGTGCCGGTGCTGCTGCTGGTCGGCACGTTCGAGCCGTT
Organism: uncultured Thermoanaerobaculia bacterium; assembly: GCA_964573125.1. GTDB lineage: Bacteria > Acidobacteriota > Thermoanaerobaculia > Multivoradales > JBCCEF01 > CAVSQV01. Next base: position 222 of record CAZNIX010000662.1, on the reverse strand, counting down.
CGACGAAGCCGCGGCGCGCGCCGCCGGCGCCGACGCCCATCTCAAGAAGCCGTTCGACTCGCAGGAGCTGATCCAGCTCGTCGGCGACCTGATGGGACCGCCGGAAGGCGCGGCGGAGGCGGAGGACACCTGGGGCTTCGGCACCGCCCTCGAGGAGCCGGCGGCCGCGGCGGCCGCCGCGACCGGCGAGCCGGCGGCGGAGCCCGAGGCCGAGGAAGCGCT
>CAZNIX010000661.1:0-2385 GCA_964573125.1 uncultured Thermoanaerobaculia bacterium | reverse complement strand
TCCGCTACTATGACCCGCCGCCGCCGCCGCCGCCGCCGCCCCCCCCGCCGCCGCCCGTGGAGGCGGTCGTGGCCGAGGACGTGCCGCCGCCCGACGTCGGGCCGCAGCTTCCCGAGATCGACCTCACCTATCTCGGCAGCTTCGGCCCCAACGGGCGCCCGATCGCCGTGCTGACCAACGGCGACACGATCTACAACGCCCTCGAGGGCGACGTCGTCGAGGGGCGGTTCCTCGTCGCCCACATCGGCTACGAGTCCGTCGACCTCGCCTACGTCGACTTTCCCGACGAGCCCCCGGCGCGCCTGGCCGTCGGCGGCTGAGCGGGTCTGCAATGATGAGCGCTGAAACGAGCGTGGAGACCGCGATGACCCGACCCCGCACCCCGATCCTGCTGCCGGCCCTGCTCACGATGGTCGCCGTCGTCGCCGCCGCCGGCTGCTCGAGCTTCCGCTCCTCGCGCCAGGCGCAGATCGCCGCCGCCACCGGCGACTGGGACCGGGCGGTGATCGAGTACATGAAGGCGGTCGAGCAGGACCCGACCAACATCGAGCACCGGGCGGCCCTGCTGCGGACGCGCATCGCCGCCTCCCAGCACCACTTCGACAAGGCCAAGAAGTACCGGGCCGCGGGCGTGCTCGACCGCGCGCTGGTCGAGCTGCAGCAGGCGGTCCAACTCGACCCGACCAACCAGTACGCCGAGGCCGAGCTGGCCAACGTGCGCGAGGCGCTCGCCGCCGCGGCCGAGGGGCGCGGGGTGTCGACGCTCGAGGAGCTGAAGAAAAAGACCAGCGGCGCGCGCCCGCAGCCGCCGCAGCTCGACCCGCGCTCGGACAAGCCGATCTCCTTGAACTTCCCGGAGCCGACCTCGATCTTCCAGATCTACCGCGCGCTGGGCAAGGCGTTCGGCATCAACGTCCTGTTCGACCCCAACTTGAAGGACAGCGAGATCCCGATCGAGCTCGAGGACGTCACCGCCCAGACCGCGCTCGAGACCCTGATGCGCGCGGCCGGCCACTTCTACAAGGTGCAGGACGAGCACACGATCATCATCGCCGCCGACACGCCGCAGAACCGGCGCACCTACGAGGACCTGGTCATCCAGACCTTCTTCCTCTCGAACTCCGAGGTGAAGGACATGATGACCATCCTGCGCAGCCTGGTCGACGCCAAGAAGATCGCCACCAACGAGCAGCTCAACGCGATCATCCTGCGCGACACCGCCGACAAGGTGAAGGTCGCCGAGCGGATCATCGAGGCCAACGACAAGGCCAAGGCCGAGGTCGTGATCGACGTCGAGCTGATGCAGCTCGCCACCACGGCGCTGCGCGACCTCGGGGTCTCGCTCGACCCCTACTCGGTCACCCAGACCCTCGACACCGGGGTCGAGAACAACGTCCTGCGGCTGTCCGACATCGAGTTCCTGAACCAGAACAACTGGACGCTGACCATCCCCAACTTCATCTACACGTTCATCAAGCAGTCCTCCGACGCCCAGCTCCTGGCCCGGCCGCAGCTCCGCATCACCGAGGGCGAGAAGGCGCGGCTGGTGATCGGCGACCGGGTGCCGATCCCGGTCACCACCTTCAACACCGCGAACACGGTCGGCGGCAACATCGTGCCGATCACCTCCTTCCAGTACCAGGAGGTGGGGATCACGATCGAGATCGAGCCGCGCGTGCACCACAACCGGGAGATCACGATGAAGGTGCGGGTCGAGGTGAGCAACATCAGCGGCTTCATCGAGGGCTCGGGCGGCCAGCAGCAGCCGCGCATCGGCACCCGCACCATCGACTCGGTGATCCGGCTGAAGGACGGCGAGACCAACTTCCTCGCCGGCCTCATCCGCACCGACGAGAGCACCAGCCAGTCGGGCGTCCCCGGGCTGTCCGAGATCCCGGTGCTCGGCCAGCTCTTCTCCAGCCGGCGCCACAACCGCAACCGCACCGACGTCATCCTCACCCTGACGCCGCACATCGTGCGCAACGCCGAGATCACCGAGCTCGACCTGCTGCCGATCTGGGTCGGCACCGAGGCCAACATCAGCTTCCGCGGCACGAGCGCGCGGGTGGAGTCCGACGTCACCGGCCCGTTCGACGACGAGGGCCGGACCCCCGAGGAGCTGCAGGAGATGATGCGGCGGCGGCTCCAGCAGCTCCCGCGCGGCCTGCGCGAGCAGGAGGGGGGCGAAGGCGAGCCGCCGGTCGAGGCCCCGGGCATCGATCTCGTGCCGCCGCCGCCGAGCGCGTTCGGCGAAGAGGAGAAAGAAGAGGAGCCGGTCGAGGAGTTCGAGCCCGAGGCGTTCGAGCCGCAGGACGAATCCGCGCTCCCGGCGGCGCCGCCGTGGCCGGGCGCGCCGGCGCCGGGCGGCGGGCCGGGCGTGCGGCC
>CAZNIX010000660.1:0-2385 GCA_964573125.1 uncultured Thermoanaerobaculia bacterium | reverse complement strand
GCCAGCCGGCCGGCGCCGGAGCGGCGAACGAGCGCGCCGCGAGCGCCGCGAGCACGGCGAAGAGCAGGAAGTGCCCGGCCTTGTCGAGGCGGGCATCGAGCCACGGGCCGAGCGAGAGCCAGCCGCCCCACCCCGGCAGCGCACCCGCGGGCGCGGTCAGCACCGCGGCGACCAGGCCAGCCCAGGCGAGCGCCGGCAGGTGGTGGGTGAGGAGCGGGCGACTGCGCGCGGCGGTCACAACCGCGGCAGGCTACTACACGGGCTCGGGCGCCGGCTCGGCTAGACTCCCCTCGATGGCACTCCTTCGCCGACCTCCCCCGCCGGCCGTCCCCGCCGCGCCCGCGGCGTCCGGAGGGCCCCGCTGATGTGCGGCATCGCCGGCTTCCTGGCGCCGCCGCGGGCCTGGGAGGGGGCCGAAGAGACGCTGCGCGCGATGGCCGACGCGCTCGTCCACCGCGGGCCCGACGGCGAGGGGTTCTGGCTCGATCCGCGCGCCGGCGCGGCGCTCGCGAGCCGCCGGCTGCGGATCATCGACCTCACCCCGGCCGGCGATCAGCCGATGCACTCGCCGTGCGGCCGCTACGCGCTGGTCCACAACGGCGAGGTCTACAACTTCCCCGCCCTGCGCGCGGAGCTCGAGGCCGCCGGCCACCGCTTCCGGGGCGGCTCGGACACCGAGGTGGTCGCCGCGGCGCTCACCCGCTGGGGGGTCGCCGGCGCCCTGCCGCGGCTCAACGGGATGTACGCGCTCGCGATCTGGGACCGGGAGGAGCGCGCGCTCGAGCTGGTCCGCGACCGCCTCGGCCAGAAGCCGCTCTACTACGGCCGCGCCGCCGACGGCTCGCTGCTCTTCGCCTCCGAGCTGGGGGCGTTCCACCGCCATCCCGCGTTCCGCCCCGAGATCGAGCGCCGCGCCCTGCCGCTGCTGCTCCGCCGGGGCTGCGTGCTCGATCCGTGGACGATCTACCAGGGGGTGTGGAAGCTCCCGCCCGGCTGCCGCCTGCGCGTTCCGGCCGGCGCCGGCGACCTGCCCGCTCCCGAGCCCTACTGGTCGGCGGCGGAGGCGCTCGAGCGCGGCGCCGCCGAGCCGTTCACGGGCGGGCTCGACGACGGCGCCGACACGCTCGAGGAGCTGCTCGCCGGCGCGGTCGCCGGCTGCTCGCTCTCGGACGTCCCGCTCGGGGCGCTGCTCTCGGGCGGGGTGGACTCCTCGACCGTGGTCGCCCTGATGCGCGCGCGCGCCGGCGCGCGGGTGCGCACCTACTCGATCGGCTTCGCCGAGCGGCGGTTCGACGAGTCCGTGCACGCGGCGCGGGTCGCCGCCCACCTCGGCTGCGAGCACACCGAGCTGCGGGTGACCGAGGACGACGCCCTGGCGCTCGTCCCCGACCTGGCGCGGATCTACGACGAGCCGTTCGCCGACCCCTCACAGGTGCCGACCTGCCTGGTGGCGCGGCTGGCCCGCCGGCACGTCACGGTCGCGCTGACCGGCGACGGCGGCGACGAGGTCTTCGGCGGCTACCCGCGCTACCGCCAGCTCGCCGCGGTGGCGCGCCTCGGCCGGCTCCCGGCGCCGACGCGGCGGGCACTGGCTGCGGCCGCGCGCCGGGTCGCCAGCGAGAAGGCCGCGCGCCTCGCCGATGCGCTCGGCGTCGCTCCTGATCCCGACCGGCTGGTCACCTGGTTCGCCTCGCTGTGGCGCGATCCGGAATCGGCGGTGCGCGGCGCCGCCGAGCCGCCCTCGGCGCTCACCGACCCCGCGCGCTGGCCGGCGCTCGCGAGCCCGGTGCGGCGGTCGATGGCGGTCGACGCGCTCGGCTTCCTCCCCTCCGACGTCCTGGTCAAGGTCGATCGCGCCTCGATGGCGGTCAGCCTCGAGACCCGGGCGCCGCTGCTCGACCACCGGGTGTTCGAGCTGGCCGCGCGCTTCCCGCTTTCCTGGCTGCGCGGCAAGGCGGTGCTGCGCCGCGTGCTCCACCGCCACGTGCCGCGGGCGCTGGTCGAGCGCCCGAAGATGGGGTTCGACGTCCCGCTCGACGCCTGGCTGCGCGGACGCCTGCGCGGGTGGGCCGACGACCTGCTCGCCGCCGACCGGCTCGCCCGCGACGGCTTCTTCGAGCCGGCGCCGATCGCCGCGCTCTGGTCGGAGCACCGGCGCGGCGCGCGCGACCGCGGCGCTCTCCTCTGGCCGGTGCTGATGTTCCAGGCCTGGCTCGACGCCGAGCGCGGCCGCGAGCGGACGCCGGCGCCGGCGGCCGAGCTCGCCGCCGTCGGCTAGTAACCGATGAGCGACCCCGTCGCGGGCGGCCCGACTCGCGACCTCGCCGAGGCGCCGCCCGGCGGCTTCCCCACCGGCGCCGACGGCGCACCGCCGGCCGCGATCGC
>CAZNIX010000659.1:0-2398 GCA_964573125.1 uncultured Thermoanaerobaculia bacterium | reverse complement strand
CGCCTCGCCGGCGGCGCTCGCGGTCGCCGCCGCCAACGCCCGGCGGCTGGGCGCGGCGGTGCGCTGCGCCGCCGCCGACCGCTACGCCGGGCTCGACCTCGCCGCCTTCGACCTCGTGGTCGCGAACCCGCCCTACGTCGACCCCGACGAGGCCGCCGCGCTCTCGCCCGAGATCACCGGCTTCGAGCCGCCGGCGGCGCTCTTCGCGGCCGAGCGCGGCGAGGCGATGCTCGCCGACCTGATCGCGGGCGCGGCGGCGCTCCGGCCCGGCGCCTCGCTGGTCGTCGAGATCGGCCGGGGCCAGCTCGAGGCGGTCCGGCGCCACGCCGCGCCCGCGGATCTCCACGTCGCCGCCGTGATCGACGACTACGCTGGCATCCCGCGGGCGATCCGCCTGGAACGGAAGCCGGAGGGCGGAACCCGATGAGCCCGCACGGAGGTGCCGCATCGCCCTCGCCGCGACGCTCGAGCCCGCGCCCCGAACGGCGCTCGCGCCGCCGCGCCGCGCGCCCCGCCCGGCGCCCGACCTCGGCCCCGACGAGCGCCCGGGACCCGCGGCGCTCGGCGGCGCCGGCCTAGCGACCCCCTTCCTGGAAACCATGGACCGCTTCGTCCTCCACGGCCCCAACCGCCTCGCCGGCACGGTGCGCGCGAGCGGCGCCAAGAACGCGGCGCTGCCCGCGCTCGCCGCCTGCCTGCTCACCGACCGGCCGGTGCGGCTCGCGCGGGTGCCGGCGGTGCGCGACATCCGCACCATGTGCCGGCTGCTCGAGCACCTGGGGATGGCGTGCGCGACCGGCCCCGGCGGCGCGGTGACGGTGCGCCGCGACGGCCCGGGCGCGAGCGCCCACGACGCCCCCTACGAGCTGGTCAAGACCATGCGCGCGAGCGTGCTCGTGCTCGGGCCGCTGCTCGCCCGCTGGGGCGAGGCGCGGGTGTCGCTCCCCGGCGGCTGCGCGATCGGGGTGCGGCCGATCGACCAGCACCTCGCCGGGCTGCGCGCGCTCGGCGCCACGATCGAGCTGGCGCACGGCGACGTCACCGTGCGCGCCCGCCGCCTCGCCGGCGCCCGCTTCCGCTTCGCCGTGCCCACCGTCACCGGCACCGAGAACGTGCTGATGGCGGCGGTCCTCGCGCGCGGTACCAGCGTGCTCGAGAACTGCGCCGCCGAGCCCGAGGTCGGCGACCTGGCGGCGCTCCTGAACGCGATGGGGGCGCGCATCGCGGGCGCCGGCGGGCCGGTGATCGAGGTCGAGGGAGTGGACGCCCTGGGCGGCGCCGAGCACGAGGTGATCCCCGACCGCATCGAGGCCGGCACCTACCTGCTGGCGGCGGCGATGACCGGCGGCGAGGTCCGGGTCGAGGGGGCGCGCCCCGCCGATCTGGCGCCGCTGACCGAAAAACTGGCCGCCGCCGGGGTCGCGGTCGCCGCCGAGCCCGGCGCGCTGACCGTGCGCGGCAACGGCGAGCTCCTGCCGGTCGACGTCGAGACCGCCCCCCATCCCGGCTTCCCGACCGACCTCCAGGCGCAGTGGATGGCCGTGATGACCCGCGCCCGCGGGGTGTCGACGATCCGGGAGCTGGTGTTCGAGAACCGCTTCCAGCACGTGCCGGAGCTGGCGCGGATGGGCGCCGACATCCGCATCGACGGCGCGACCGCCCGCGTCCACGGCCCGACGCCGCTCGCCGGCGCCCACGTCATGGCCACCGACCTGCGCGCCTCGGCGAGCCTGGTGATCGCCGGCCTCGCCGCCGCCGGCGAGACCGTGGTCCACCGCATCTACCACCTCGACCGCGGCTACGAGGCGATGGAATCGAAGTTGCAGTCCCTCGGCGCCCGGGTGGCGCGGGTCACCGGCGCACCGCCGCCCGACTGACCGCCGGCGGTGCCTGCCGCCGCACCCCCGCGAACCGCGATGCCGACCGCCGAACCGAGCCCGCAGACCGCCCGATGAGCGCCGGCCTCGCCCTCGCCCTGGCCGCGGCCGCCGCGGCCTCCGACCCGCGGCCGGAGCTGGTCGAGCTGCGCTTCACCGGGCGCACCGAGGAGGCGCTGGCGCGGGTCGAGGCGGTTCAGGCCGCCGAGCCCGGTGCGGCCCGGCACTGGGGCCTCGACTACCTGCGCGCGCACCTGCTCGAGCTGCTCGGCCGGCCGCAGCCGGCGGCCGCGGCGTTCGCCCAGGCGATGGGCGCGACCCCGGCGCTCGAGCCCTACGGCCGCTACCGGCTGGCCTGCAACGTCGAGCGGCGCGGTCACCCGGAGGTCGCCGCCGGCCTGATCGCGTCGGTGGTGGCCCAGCCGCCGCGCCACCTCGCGGGCGACGCCGCGGAGCTGTTCCGGCGCGCGCTGGCGGGGGGCGGCGACTGCCGGCTGCTGCGCGGCGTCGCGCCCTCGCGG
>CAZNIX010000658.1:0-2404 GCA_964573125.1 uncultured Thermoanaerobaculia bacterium | reverse complement strand
GATGCCGCCGCGACCGCCGGCGGCGACGGCGCGCCGCGCGGCGGCGCGGCGGCCTCCGAAGCGGCCGAGCGCGCCCTGCTCTGGACCGTCGACGCCAAAGGGCGGCCGCAGCCGCTGCCGGTGCGCACCGGCCTCTCCGACGGCCAGGTCACCGAAGTCTCGGGAGCCGGGCTCGAGGAGGGGATGCCGATCATCGCCGGCATCACCGCGACCGCCGACGGCGAGGCGACCAACCCGTTCGCCCCCGCCGGCGGACCACGCAACTTCCGGCCCGGGGGGTTCTAGCGGGTGGCTCGCCAGGGCCCGCCCCCCGTCACGGGTCGCGGCGGCCGCGGCGCTCGCGGCGGCCGCGCGGTGATGTTCTCGAACCTGCTCGGGATCGCCGGGCAGAGCATGCTCAAGAACAAGCTGCGGACGCTTTTGACCATGCTCGGCGTGATCATCGGCGTGGCGGCGGTCCTGGTCATGGTCGCGCTCGGCGAGGGGGCGCGCGCGCAGATCCGCCGGCAGATCGAGAACCTGGGCACCAACCTGATCGTGGTCACCCCCGGCGCCCTGCGCCAGGCCGGGGTCAGCCAGGGGGCGCAGACCTTCACCCGGCTGACGCTCGCGGACGCCGAGAAGCTCGCGCGCGAGAGCCCCTATCTCGCGGCGGTGTCGCCGGTGGTGATGACCCGCGCCCAGGTGATCGGCGGCGCCGGCAACTGGCGCGCCTCGGTGCACGGGGTCGACGCCTCCTACCGCGACATCCGCGACTGGGACGTCGCCTCCGGCCGCTTCCTCGACGCCGCCGACGTGCGCGCGCTGCGCCGGGTGGCGGTGCTCGGCCGCACCGTCGCCGAGGCACTCTACCCGGGCGAGGATCCGGTCGGCCGGCCGATCCAGCTCCGCAACGTGCCGTTCACGATCATCGGCGTGCTCGCGGCCAAGGGCCAGACCGCCGAGGGCTCCGACCAGGACGACGTCGTCCTCGCCCCCTACACCACCGTCCACAGCCGGCTCGCCGGGCGCTCCTTCATCGGCCAGATCCTGGCCATGACCTTCACCCCCGCCGACATCGCGCCGGCCAAGGAGGACATGCGCGCGATCCTGCGCGAGGCGCACCGCCTCGCCGAGTACGACGACGACGACTTCACGCTCCGCGACCAGACGCAGATCGCCGAGGCGGCGCAGGAGACGACCGAGGTGATGACCCTGCTGCTGGCCTCGATCGCCGGCGTCTCGCTGGTGGTCGGCGGCATCGGCATCATGAACATCATGCTCGTCTCGGTCACCGAGCGCACGCACGAGATCGGCCTGCGCCTGGCGGTCGGCGCCCGCGCCGCGGACGTGCTCACCCAGTTCCTGGTCGAGAGCGTGGTGCTGAGCGCGGTCGGCGGCCTGCTCGGCGTCGCCGCCGGGTTCGCCGCCGCCGCGCTGCTCGAGCGCCTGACCGGCTGGGCGACCGTGATCGCCCCGGAGACCGTGGCGCTCGCGCTCGCGTTCGCCGGCGCGGTCGGCGTGTTCTTCGGCTTCTACCCGGCGCGCAAAGCGGCGGCGCTCAACCCGATCGAGGCGCTGCGCCACGAGTGACGGGCGCGGGCGAGCCGCTGCCGGTGAGCCTCCCCGCGAGCCACCGGTGCGCTCTGCGATAATCCGCCGCGTGAAGCGGATCCTGGTGGTCGGGCTCGGCACCTTCGGCGCCGGGGCGGCGGCGGCGCTGCACGAGGCCGGCCACCGGGTGGTCGCGCTCGACGAGGACGCCGCGGTCGTCGAGCGCCTGGCCGACGAGCTGCCCGAGGTGCTGATCGGCGACGGCACCGAGGTCCAGGCGCTCGAGCAGGCCGGCGCGCGCGACGCCGACGCCGCGATCGTCGCCACCGGCGACGACGTCACCGCGAGCCTGCTCGCCACGCTCACCCTGCGCGACCTCGGGGTGAGCGAGATCTACGTCAAGGTCAGCTCCGACCTTCACGCGCGCATCCTCGACACCCTCGGGGTCGCGACCGGCGTCTTCCCCGAGCGGGAGTCCGCCCACCTGCTCGCCAAGCGGGTGACCCGGCGCGCGATCCTCAACTACGTCGAGCTGGGGCCGGGCTTCTCCGCCCAGGAGATGGCAGTGCCCGCCTCCTGGGTCGGCCGCACCTTGCGCCAGCTCGAGCTGCCGCGGCGCTACAACGTGGCGGTGGTCGCGGTGCGCGACGTCCTCGCCGACCGCTACACCCCGGTGCCCGACCCCGACGCCCCGCTCAAGGACTCCGACGCCCTGCTGGTCGCCGGGCCGGACCCGCAGCTCGAGAAGGTGGCGCGAATCGGGTGAGGCGGCCGGGCGGACGCCGCCGGCGGGCTCGGCCGCAGGCCGGCGCGGGCGCGCCTCAGCGCCCGGCCGGGCGCACCAGCCAGCCGACCGTGCCGCCGTCCGGGG
>CAZNIX010000657.1:0-2412 GCA_964573125.1 uncultured Thermoanaerobaculia bacterium | reverse complement strand
CGAGGCGGCGGAGGCGGCGCCGCCGGCCGCCGGCGGCATCCTCGGCCGCGACCCCGCGTTGCTCGCGGCGCTCGCGCGCGCCGACCGCCTCGCCCCCGGCGAGCTGCCGGTGCTCATCCACGGCGAGAGCGGCACCGGCAAGGAGCTGATCGCGCGCCGGGTCCACCGCCGCTCGGACCGCGGCGACGGCCCCTTCGTCGCCGTCAACTGCGCCGCGCTCTCGGAGTCGCTCCTGCTCTCCGACCTCTTCGGCCACGTGCGCGGCGCCTTCACCGGCGCCGACCGCGACCGCGCCGGCGTGTTCGAGAGCGCGCGCGGCGGCACGGTGTTCCTCGACGAGATCGGCGACCTGCCGCCGAGCGCCCAGGGGATGCTGCTGCGGGTGCTGCAGGAGGGCGAGGTGCGGCGGGTGGGCGAGAGCCTGCCGCGCCGGGTCGACGTGCGGGTGGTCACCGCCAGCCACCGCGACCTTCAGGCGATGGCGCGCGAGGGGAGCTTCCGCCAGGACCTCTACTACCGGCTGCGCGGCGCGGTCGTGGTCCTGCCGCCGCTGCGCGCGCGCGGCGCCGACGTGCTCCTGCTCGCCGAGCACCTGCTCGCCCGCCGCGCGGCCGGCGGCCGGCCGCCGAAGCTCTCGCCGGCGGCGCAGGCGCTCCTCCTCGCCCACCCCTGGCCGGGCAACGTGCGCGAGCTGCAGAACACGCTCGGAGTCGCGGCGGCGCTCACCGCGAACGGGGTGATCGAGCCCGAGCACCTCGAGCTGCCGGCCGCCGGTCCGGCGCCGGCGGGCGACTACCACCGGCGGGTCGAGGCCTACCGGCGGCGGCTGGTCGAAGACGCGCTCGCCGCGGCCGGCGGCAACCGCGCCGAGGCCGCGCGCCGCCTCGGTCTCACCCGGCAGGCGCTTTCCTACCTGGTGCGCAACCTCGGGTTGCTATAACCCGGACGCCGAGCCGGTCGCGACGGACCTACGCGCGCCTCAAGGGCGCGTGTGCGGCGGCGCGTCAGCGCCGCCGACTCGGGGGAGGGGTCGCCGCGCCCCCGTCAATCAAGACCGTCACTCGCGCGGGGAGGGGGTTGGAACAACCCCCCGATGAACCCGACGATCGATTCGAGGCCGATTCGATCGCCGTCGTCGAACGCGGCGGGGTGGTGGGAATCGACGTCGAGCACGGCGACCAGCTCGCCCGTGCGGTCGCGCACCGGGACGACGATCTCGGAGCGCGCGCGCGGATCGCACGCGATGTGGCCGGGGAAGGCGTGGACGTCGGCGACCACCTGGCTTCGCCCGGTGCGCGCGGCGGCGCCGCAGACGCCGCGATCGAACGGGATCTCGAGACACCCCGGCGGTCCCTGATAAGGACCGACCCGCAACCGACCCGGCGCGACCACGCGATAGAAACCGGTCCAGCTCGCGCCTGCGATCCGCTGATGGAGCACCGAGGCGACGCTCGCCATCACCGCCACCGGATCGTCGACGCCGTCGAGCAGCGCCGCCAGCTCCTCGCGCGCCTCGCGGTAGATCGTTTCCTTCGCCGCCGGAGCCACGGTCGTCATCGGCCGATCATACGGAGGTCGACGCCGGCCTGCAATCCGGGCCCGAGGCCGCCGCGCGCCCGGGGACGCCGAGCGCTCGCCGCCGCCCGCGCCGCGAGCGATCGAAGCGGTTGATGGATCATCGGCCGCTCGCGGCGGGCGTTTTTCGGCGGGAGAAAGAAAAATCTCTCCGAAGGTTGACAATTCGATGCCGTTTCTTTGATAATTGTCACCCGTCGAGCCGGGTTCGCGAGCGATCGAGAATCCGGGACGTCCGCCGGGGCGGGGATCTCGACACCGTTTCGTTAAGCTCAGAAAACGCGGATCACGTTCAATCAGGAGGCATGACGATGGCGGAGTCCGGGCTCCTCACACTCTCGGAAGTCTCGAAGCGTACCGGCATTTCGATGCCGACCCTCCAGCGGTACAAAAAGGAATACCAGAGCCGCATCCCCTCCGAGGGGAAAGGCCGCAAGCAGCGCTATCCGGAGTCGGCGCTGCCGGTGTTCGCGGAGCTCAAGCGGGAGAACATCGCGCGCCGCGGCCGCCCGCGCAAGGGCGCCGCGGGCAGGAAGCCCAGAGCGAAGGCGGCTGGAAGCAAGCGCGGCGCGGGGCGCAAGCCCGCGACCGGGGCGCGGGGCGGTCGCGGAAAGGGTTTGTTGACCCTGACCGAGATCGGCAAGCGGACCGGCATCTCGTACCCGACGCTGACCCGATACGTCAAGCTTCATCTCCGCGAGATTCCGCACGAGGGAACCGGGCGGTCGCGTCGCTACCATGCGCAGGCGGTCGAGGTGTTCAGCAGGCTGCGCGCGCAGAGCGGTCGCGGGCGCAAGCCGGGCGGCGGGCGGCGCGCCGCGGGCGGCGGGCGACCGG
>CAZNIX010000656.1:0-2413 GCA_964573125.1 uncultured Thermoanaerobaculia bacterium | reverse complement strand
GCGCGCCGCTCGCGGTGCGCATCGCGGCGCGCGACGTCCACACCGGCGAGCCGCTCGCGAGCCTCTACCCGGCGGCCTGGCTCGACCGCCTGCCGGCCGGGCGCGGCGGCGAGGGGGCGGGCGGCTGCACCGAAAAGGTCGCCACCTTCCTCGGCGGCACCCTGATGTCGCGGCCGGCGGCCGACCTCAACGTCTACTACGTGGTCGCGCTCAACGAGGACCCCTCGCTGACCATCGTCGATCCGCTGTTCGGCTTCGGCGGCACCCGGCTGCTCGACCTCGTCGAGCTGCGCGCCCCGGGCGAGGACTGGGCGCTCGGAAGCGACGAAAAGCGCCTGTTCGTGTCGATCCCGGAGCGCGACGAGGTGGCGGTGGTCGAGACCGCGACCTGGGACCTGCTGACCTACGCCGAGGTCGGGCCGCGGCCCGGCCGGGTGGCGCTCCAGCCCGACGGCCGCCGGCTCTGGGTCGCCTACCGCGAGCCGCTCGCGGGCGGCGACCGCTCGGGGGTGACCGCGTTCGACACCATGGCGATGAAATCGGTGCGCCACCTCCCGACCGGCCGCGGCGACCACGACCTGGCGGTCTCCGACGACGACCGCTACGTCTTCGTCACCAACGGCGACGACGGCACGGTGACGGTGATCGACGCCGCGGCGGTGGCGGTGACGGCGACGATCGCGACCGGCGCGCGGCCGGTCTCGGTCGCCTGGTCGCCGCTCGCCCGCCGCGCCTACGTCGCCCACGCCGGCGACGGCTCGATCGCGGTCGTCGACCCCGAGGCCGGGCGAGTGGTCGCCCGGCTCGCCGCCGACCCCGGCCTGGCCCAGATCCGCTTCGCCCCCGGCGGCCGGCTGGGGCTCGCGGTCAACCCCGAAACCGACCTCCTGCACGTGATCGACGTCGCGCGCCAACGGATCATCCAGCGCGGCAAGCTCGAGCGCGGCCCCGACCAGGTGGCGTTCTCCGACGAGCTGGCCTACGTCCGCCACCGCGGCAGCGAGACCCTGCTCATGATCCCGCTCGCCGAGCTGGGGCGGGAGGGCGAGCCGGTGCCCGTGGTCGACACTCCCGGCGGCCGCCACCCGCCGGGCGCGGGCTCGCTGCCGAGCTCGGCCGCGGGCATCGTGCAGGCGCCGGGGGCGTCGGCGGTGCTGGTCGCCAACCCTCTCGACGAGGCGATCTACTACTACAAGGAGGGGATGGCCGCGCCGATGGGCCACTTCACCAACTACGGCCGGCGGCCGCGCGCGGTGCTGGTCGTCGACCGCAGTCTGCGCGAGACCGCGGCCGGGGTCTACGAGACGGTCGCCCAGGTCGACGAGCCCGGCGACTACGACCTCGCGCTCTGGGTCGACGCGCCACGGGTGGTCCACTGCTTCGGGATCGAGGTCGCCGCCGACCCGGTGCTCGAGGCCGCCCGCGCCCGCCGGCGCGGCGCGATCGTCCCCCTCGACCGGATCGGCCGCGCGCCGGCCGGCGGCGAGCTGACCCTGCGCTTCCGGGTCACCGACCCGGCGAGCGGCGCCCCCGTCGACGGCCTCGCCGACGTCGGCGTGCTCGGCTTCCTGACCCCGGGGATCTGGCAGCAGCGGCAGTGGGCGCGCCCGCTCGGCGACGGCGTCTACGAGGCGCGCCTCACCCCGCCCCGCCCGGGGATCTACCAGATCTTCGTCCGCTGCCCCTCGCTCGGCCTCCAGTACGGCGACACCCCGGGGCAGGCGTTCGAGGCGGTGGCCGCAGGCGAGGCGGTGGCGGCGTCGCCGGGCTGACGCCGGAGGCTCGGCGGAGATTCCCTCTCCGCGCCGGCGCCGCGCCGGCAGAGAGCCGGGTCGGCCGCTCCCTGGTCGAGGCCGCGCCCGCGGCCGAAGACCGCACTCGCCGGCCGGCGTCGGCGTGGGTTAGCATTCCGGCATGGTTGGACGACTCCTCCGCCGCTCGGCGCTCGCCGCCGGCCTGGCCCTCGTCTCCGTCCCGCTCGCCGCCGCTCCGGCGGCCGCTGCCGCCGAAGACCCCGGCGAGGCGCTGCGCGAGGCCGCCCGCGCCGGGGACGTGGCCGAGATCGAGAAGCTCCTCGCCGCCGGCGCGCCGGTCGACGCGCCGGCGCGCTACGGGCAGACGCCGCTCTACTTCGCGGCCGAGAAGGGGCACCTCGAGGCGGCGCGGCGGCTGGTCGAGGCCGGGGCGGACGTCAACGCCCGCGACCGCTTCTTCGGCGCCTCGCCGCTCGGGGTCGCGATGTGGGGCGAGCACTTCGAGCTGGCGCGCTATCTCCTCGCCCACGGCGCCGACGACGCCGCGCAGGCGCTCGCCGCCGCGGTCGAGCGCGACGACCTCGAGCTGGCGCGCGCCGCGCTCGCCACCGGCCTCGTCGAGCCGCTCGACCTGGCCGCGGCGCGCCGCGCGGCCGCGG
>CAZNIX010000655.1:0-2435 GCA_964573125.1 uncultured Thermoanaerobaculia bacterium | reverse complement strand
GCCCAGGTCGCCAGCAGGCCCGCCGCGGCCGGCACGCCCGCGTCGGCGAGGTAGCCGGCGAACGACAGCCCGAGCGTCTCGCCGATCAGGATGTTCTGCGGGTTGCCGATCAGGGTCGCGGCCGAGCCGACGTTGGCGGCGCAGGCGAGGGCGAGCAGGAACGGCACCGGGTCGAGCCCGCGGCGCCGGCAGGCGTCGATCAGAACCGGCGCCACCGCCAGGCAGACGATGTCGTTGGTGAAGACCGCCGCCAGCGCCCCCGCGAGCAGCACGACCGCGAGGAGCAGCCTCGGCGGGTCGAGCGCGGCCCGGGTCACCGACTCCGCGACGCGGCCGTAGAACCCGCCGAGCCGGAGCTGGGCCGAGAGCACCATCAGGGCGAAGAGCAGCGCGATGGTCGGCAGATCGACCGCGCGCGCGGCCTCCTCGATCGTCAGCACGCCGAGGGCGACCAGCGCGATGGCGCCCAGGAGCGCCACGCCCGTGCGGTCGAGCTGGAGCCGCGGCAGCCGGCCGAGCAGCATGCCGAGGTAGACCAGGGCGAAAACGCCGAGGGTGACGGCGACCGGGTTCATACCTGCGGGGACGATACTGCGCGCGGAGGCGATCCGCCCCCACCCGCGCGCTCGCGGGCCGGCGCTTCCCGCCCGTCGACTCGGCGACCGGCTGCGCCGTCGCCTGCGGCCGCCCTCCCGACGTCAGACCTGCGCCCCATCGACACCCGGCGCTCACCGCCGCTCGAGGAAGCTGAAGTAGCCCGCCTCGCCGTTTTCTTCGTCCTCCAGCCAGACGTGCCGGAGCTCGTAGTGCTCGAACAGCTCGCCCAGGACTTCCGGCTCGTAGCGGGGCCACTCCGCGGGCCGGTCGCGGAGGCTCCGGCTCCACATCCAGTAGGTCGGCCGCTTGGCGAGGACGTGGCGGAGGTCGCCCTTCTCGTGGCCGGGCAGGCCGGTGCCGAGCGGCCTCTCGGACGCACCGGCGCGGGCGATCGCGGGGTCGACGAGGCCGTGGAGGTCGTGGATGGCGAGGCCGCTCTCCCAGCCGAGGATGCCGATCGCCCCGGTGGCGAGGCTGCCGTCGGGACGGCCGGCGCTGCGCGCGGCGAAGAAGCGGGCGAGCAGGCGGAGGCGGGCGACGTGCCAGCGCTCGGTCTCGACGCCGCGGAAGGTGCCGTGCTGGCGGGGCGGCTTGGCGAACAGCTCGGCTTCGAGCGGCGTCGAGTGGACGAGCGTGCCCGCCGCGGCCAGGACCACCAGGCCGGCCGCGGCCGGCCCCGGGCGGATCCGCGCCGCCGCGGCGCCCGCGAGCAGGGCGAGCGCCGGCGCCACCGGCACGAAGAAGCGGTACATCGCCATGTAGTCCCCGCCGACGGCGACGACGTAGAGCGCCCAGCCGAGGCTCCACGCGGCCAGCGCCGCCACCGGGGCCGTTTCCTTGCCCACCGCCTTCTCCCTGCCGATCCATCCCGCGACCAGCAGCGGCGCCAGCGGCAGCAGGTAGTGGAAGGCGAAGAAGCCGGAGTAGACGGCGCCGCGCGCCGCCTGGAGCAGGCCGCCGCCGGTCTTGGCGTAGAAGGTGTTGGGCAGCGGGGCGCCGAAGTAGGTGAGCCGCGCGAGGGTGAGGGCGAGCAGGAACGCCGCGAAGAGGCCGGCGGCGAGCCAGCCCCGGCGGCGCCGGTCGCGCCGGGCGAGGCCGGCGAGCCCGACCGCGCCCGCCGCCAGCACCCCCTCGGGCCGGGTCAGCGTGGCGAGCGCGGCGGCGATCCACGCCAGGGTGAGCGCCCGCCCCTCTCCGCCCTGCCAGAACCGCGCGGCGCCGTAGCCGGCGGCGAGGACGAAGAGCGCGAAGGGCACGGTCTCGAGGCCGCTCGCGGCCCAGGCGGCGAGCGGGCCGGAAGCGGCGAGGAGCAGCGCCGGCGCCGCCCGGGCGGCGCCGGCGAGGCCGAGCACCCGGGCGGCGAAGCGGTCCGCCAGCCAGAGGACGCCGATCCCGGCGACCACGCCGGCCGCCTGGAGGGTGCGGACCATGTCGAGACCGAGTAGCTCGACGAGCGCGCCGAGCGCCACCCAGAGCAGGTTGGTGAAGCCCTCGATTGGCGGCTCGCCGAGGTTCCAGCGCAGGCCCTGGCCGGCGGCCAGGTGGCGGGCGAAGCGGAAGCTGATGTAGGAGTCCTCGGCGACGCAGGCCAGCCACCAGGCATGGCCGGCGAAGAGCGCGGAGCAGAGGGCCAGCCGCGCCCGCGCGGCGGCCTCGGAGCCGGCGACGAGGAGGGTGCGGATCGGGTTCACGATCCCGGGTTCCCTTGCGAACGGAGCATCCAGAGCGCCGCCACCGGGCGGCCGCGGCCGTCGTCGACGACTCCGACGCGGAGGTAGTGGCGGTCGAGGAAGTCCCGCAGCCGCGGGAAGAGCGCGATCGGGTACTTGGCGTAGAAA
>CAZNIX010000654.1:0-2445 GCA_964573125.1 uncultured Thermoanaerobaculia bacterium | reverse complement strand
ACAACGACTGCTGCGGGAAAGCGAGCTGCGGTCACTGCATGTGCAACCGCAACGAGGGCGATCGCCCGCCGTACCTGCCCTGGGTGAGCAACGACATCAATTGGTGTCTGGGCGGCGAGAACAAGATCGCGTACCACTGCTCGACGGCGGTCCTCGTCGGTCAGGAGATCGCGTTCCATTGCGGACTCGAACATCCGCACGTAGGGCAGAATCACGAGCTGCTGGAACTCGAGCGACACGCGGTACGCATCGAGCCGGTCGTGCTCCGTCGTCTCGGCCACGAGCCGCGACCGTTCGCCGGCCCGCCGGCGTTCGCTCCGCTCGGCCCGATCACCGACCACGACCTCTACCTGTTCGCCGAGGGGCGCCACTTCCGGCTCGCGGAGAAGCTCGGCGCCCACCCGACCGCGCTCGGCGGCGTCGACGGCGTCTACTTCGCGGTCTGGGCGCCGCACGCCGCACGGGTGGCGGCGATCGGCGACTTCAACGGCTGGGACGCCGGCCGCCACCCCCTGGCGCGCCTCGGCGACTCCGGGGTCTGGGAGGGGTTCGTGCCCGCGGCGCGGTCGGGCCAGCGCTACAAGTTCCGGGTCGAGTCGCGCTTCGGCGGCCACCGGGTGGACAAGGCCGATCCGTTCGCCGCCTGCACCGAGACGCCGCCGGCGACCGCTTCCGTGATCCACGAGCCGCGCTACGAGTGGGGCGACGGCGGGTGGATGGCGGGCCGCGCCGCCTACGCCGTCCCCGACCGGCCGGTCGCGATCTACGAGGTCCACCTCGGCTCCTGGCGCCGGGTGCCCGAGGAGGGCGACCGCCCGCTCTCCTACCGCGAGGCGGCGCCGGCGCTGGCCGAGCACGCGCGCGCGCACGGCTTCACCCACGTCGAGCTGCTGCCGGTGATGGAGCACCCGTTCTACGGCTCCTGGGGCTACCAGACCAGCTCCTACTTCGCGCCCACCCGGCGCTACGGCGACCCCGAGGACCTGATGTTCCTGATCGACCACCTCCACCGGCAGGGGATCGGGGTGATCCTCGACTGGGTGCCCGCGCACTTCCCGGGCGACGAGCACGGCCTCGGCTGGTTCGACGGCGCCGCGCTCTACGAGTACTCCGACCCGCGCGAGGGCTACCACCCGGACTGGAACAGCCTGATCTTCAACTACGCGCGCGGCGAGGTGCGGAGCTTCCTCGTCTCCTCCGCGCTCTTCTGGCTCGAGCGCTACCACGCCGACGGCCTACGCGTCGACGGCGTCGCCTCGATGCTCCACCGCGACTATTCGCGCGCGCCGGGCGACTGGGTGCCCAACGTCCACGGCGGGCGCGAGAACCTGGAGGCGATCGAGCTGCTGCGCCAGCTCAACGACGAGGTCCATCGCGCGGTCCCGGGCGCGGTCACGTTCGCCGAGGAGTCGACCGCCTGGCCGGGGGTGACCGCGCCCAGCGCCGAGGGCGGCCTCGGCTTCGACTACAAGTGGGACCTCGGGTGGATGAACGACACCCTGACCCATCTCGGGCGCGACCCGGTCCACCGCCGGTTCCACCACCGGGAGCTGACCTTCCGCCGGATGTATGCGTACACCGAGCGCTTCTGCCTGCCGCTGTCGCACGACGAGGTCGTCCACGGCAAGGGGTCGCTCCTGGTCAAGATGTGGGGCGACGGCTGGCAGCAGCGCGCCCAGCTCCGGCTGCTCTACGCCTGGCAGTGGGCGCAGCCGGGCAAGAAGCTCCTGTTCATGGGCGCCGAGATCGGCTCCCCCCGCGAGTGGAACCACGACGCGAGCCTCGACTGGCACCTGCTCGCCGACCCCGCCCACGCCGGCCTCGCGCGCTGGGTCGCCGACCTCAACCGCCTCTACCGCGCCGAGCCGGCGCTCTGGCGGCGCGACGCCGAGCCCGACGGCTTCCGCTGGTCGGTGGTCGACGACGCCGAGCGCGGCGTGCTCGCGGTCGTCCGCCTCGGCGCCGAGGGCGACCGGCCGCTCCTCGCGGCGTTCAACTTCACGCCGGTGCCGCGCCACGGCTACCCGCTCGGCGTGCCCGCCGCCGGCCGCTGGGACGAGGCGCTCAACAGCGACGCCGCCGACTACGGCGGCGGCGGGGTCGGCAACCTCGGGGCGGTCGAGGCGGTGGCGGCGC
Organism: uncultured Thermoanaerobaculia bacterium; assembly: GCA_964573125.1. GTDB lineage: Bacteria > Acidobacteriota > Thermoanaerobaculia > Multivoradales > JBCCEF01 > CAVSQV01. The sequence goes on along the minus strand of CAZNIX010000654.1, from coordinate 309 downwards.
CGGAAGGGGAGTACCCAGCCCGGCTCGAGCTGACCCTGCCGCCGCTCGGGGCGGTGTTCTTCCTCGGTCCGCGCTTGGAGTCCGGCTGACTCGAGTCGAGTCAGGAGGGCTGCTCCGCCAGCGCCAGCCGGACCGCGGTCTGCTCCTCGAGCAGGGCGAGCGCGGTGCCGGGGTCGAAGTAGCCGAGACGCTCGGCGAGCGCGACCTGCGCGGCGAGGCGCTTGAGGGCGCGCAGGGCGGCGGCGCGGCGGAGGCGGCCGGCCTCGGCCGGCGTCGGGCGGTGGGCGCCGGCGGCGAACAGCAGCACCG
>CAZNIX010000653.1:0-2452 GCA_964573125.1 uncultured Thermoanaerobaculia bacterium | reverse complement strand
CGGGCCCTGGCGCCGGGCCTGGCGGCGGTAGCGGAGGGCGGCGGCGAGGAGCGCGCGGGCGGGGGTCGGGCGGACGCCGCGGCGGCGGTTCGCGGCGCCGATCTCGAACGCGAGCCGCCACTGGCCGGCGAGCGTGCGCCAGGCCGTGAGCAGCGAGGTCCCGCGGTCGTAGATGTGAGTCGCCTCCGAGGTCACGCCGTTCAGCTCGACGACCCGGAACCGGCCGGCGGCGATCGCCTCGTGGCTCTCGCTGCGGAGGTCGAAGCGGCCGAAGTAAAAGCCCGCGCAGGCGCGGCCGATGCGGTCGACCGCGGCCTCCAGCTCGGGGGTGGCGAACCGCCGCCCGTCGCGGAAGATCGCGCCCCGGCAGTGGGTGCCGATCTCGACCAGGCGCACCCGCTCGCCGGCGGCGGGCACGCGGTCGCGGTTCTCCCCCTGCGCCGCGAGGTAGAGCTCGGCGAGCGCGACCGCCCGGGGATCGTCGAGGATCAGCTCTTCGAGCGTGCGCCGGCCGTCGCCGGCGACCTCGGGCATGGTCTTTTCGGTGATCGAGATCACCCGCCCGCGCTCCTCGTCCGGCCGGCGGACGTAGAAGACGCCCAGCTCGGCGCCCGGGACGTGCTCCTGGACCAGGGCGTCGACCCGGCAGGCCTCGAGGTAGCGCGCGGCCTCACCGCCGCCGCGCACCACCGCCACGCCGTCGCCGCGCTGGCCGGCGTCGGGCTTGAGCACCAGCGGCCAGCCGAGGCCGGAGCGCGCGCGAAAGCGCTCGACGGTGGCCAGCCGCTCGGCGGCGGGGAGCGCGGCGGGGAGCAGCTCCCAGCGCGGCAGCGGCGCCCCGGCCGCTTCCAGGCGGTCGAGGATCTCGCGCTTGGACTCGCCGATGAAGCCGCCGGCGGGCATCCCGGGGTTCGCGGCCGTGAACACCGTGATCCCGCGGTGGCGGAGGCCGAGCCAGAGCAGCCAGGCGACGACCGGCGGGTAGAAGAGCCACGGCGGCCAGAACTCCCAGTGCCGCCAGCGCTGCCAGCGGCCGGCGAGCCGCCGCCGCCCGCGCCGGGTGAGCGCGGGGAGGAGCAGGCCGCGCACGAGCGCCGCGAGGACCACCGCCGCGGCGAGCAGCGCCGCGAGCCCGAGCCGGGCCTGGCCGAGCAGGCGCAGCACGCCGCCGCCGAGCACCGCCGCGAGGCCGACCAGGAGCGGCGTCCACACCGCGACCGCGAGCGCGAAGTAGGCGGCGAAGCGCCAGAAGCCGGTGTGCAGCACGCCGGCGGCGAAGTAGGTCGGCAGCCGGGCGCCGGGGAAGAAGCGGGAGGCGAAGACCGCCGCCACGCCGCGGCGCCGGAACCACGCCGAGGCGGCCTCGACCGCGCGCTCGTCGAGCCACCACGAGAGCGGCGGCACGCGGAGCGCCGGCCGCCCGACCACCCGCCCGGCGACGAACAGCAGCAGGTCGCCGGCGAAGATGCCGCCGGCGCAGGCGGCGACCGCGGCCCAGAACGGCAGCCGCCCCTCGGCGGCGAGCAGGCCGGCGGTGATCGAGGCCAGGTCCTCGCTGATCAGGGTCGCGGCGGCGAGCCGCAGCATGATCGCCGCCACGGCGCTTCCCGCGCGATCGGGCCTAGGCCCGGGCGGTCGCCGCCGGCCGCGCGCGGCGCCGGTAGGCGAGGGTCGAGGCGGCGACGCCGAACTCGGGGCCGGGCTCGCGGCCGGCGAGCCGCAGCAGCGCCGCGATCAGCGCGAAGTGGTGAGTGGTGTGGCTGGCCAGGAACAGCAGCTCGCGGCGCACCGAGGAGCGGCCGGGCGCCGAGGCGCCGTTCTCGTCGCGGTCGTGGATCGCGAGCAGCGGGCGGTCGGTGCAGCCGCCGGGGAGCGCGCGCAGCCGCTCGGCGACCGCGCGCAGGCGGTCGCGGGCGTGAGCCGGGTCGCGCTCGACTCGCGGGTCGCGCGCGCGGGCGTCGTAGTCGATCGCGCCGCCGTCGAGTCCCTCGGCGAAGCGCTCGTAGAACTCCAGGCAGTGGCGGACGTGGCCGCCGACCGTCCCCATCGGCACCGGCGGCGGCGCGGCGTAGAGCGCGGCGTCGAGATCCTCGAGCAGCGCGATCGCCTGCTCGAGCAGGCGGAGGTTGGCGGCGGCGGGCCCGGTACAGTCGTCGTCCGTCCAGTCGTCCTCGGTCCAGTCGTCGGTCATCCCAGTCCCCCTCCCTCGGTCCCTCCCGCGGGCGCGCGCGGCGCCGGGCGCGCCCGGTCGGCCGTGCCGTCAGGCGAAGAATAACGCGCGGCTGTGCGGATCGAGGCCCGCGGAGTCGAGCACCACCAGGAAGTCGATGGTCTTGAACTCGTAGTCGATCGCCGGCGGGCCGCAGACCAGCGCGCCGTAGCGCAGGTAGGTGCGGAACAGCGACGGCAGCTCGACCGCGGCGGGGTCGGCGGCGACCGCGGCGGCGGCCGC
>CAZNIX010000652.1:0-2452 GCA_964573125.1 uncultured Thermoanaerobaculia bacterium | reverse complement strand
CGGCGTCGGCGGCCTCGAGGCGCCGCATCTTCGCCTCGGCGGTCTCTCCCGAGGGCTCGAGGTTGCGCGCGGTCACCAGCTCGTAGAAGCGGCGCACGCGGGCCTCGATCTCTTCCCGCGCCGGGAGCCGGAACGCCGCCAGCGACTCCCGGGTGACCGCCCACAGCCAGCTCTCGCGCCGGCCGAGGCTGTACTGGAGCAGGAGCGTGTCCGGCTCGAGCACGCCGGCCTGGATCGCGGCGGCCGCGAGCGGCTGCGGCTGGGCGAGGTCGGCGTAGCGCGGGCTGTCGTTGCGGATCCGCGCCTCGAGCGCGCGGTGTTCGCCGGCGAGCGCGCGGACGTCGCGGGCGGCGGCGGCCGCCGCCGCCTCATCGCCCGCGAGCAGGGCCTGTTGGCGGTCATGCTCGCGGAGGTTGAGCCGGTAACGGAGCTGCTCCTCCTCCTGCGACAGCGCCGGGTCGAGCCCCGCGCGGACCTCGGCCTCGACCTCGGCGAGGGCGTCGAGCAGCGCGCGCGCCCGCGCCCGCTCCGCGACCGTGAAGGCGCTCGCGTCCCACTCCTCCGCGGGGTGGGCGCCGTGGAGGTCCATCAGCAGGCCGATCCACTCCTCGTAGTAGCCCTGCTTGGAGGCCAGGTAGGTCGCGCGCAGGTCGGGCGAGGCGACCGCGGAGCGCACCGACTCGACGATCTCGACCGCCGCCTCGAGGTCGCGCCGGGCGTCGTCGAGCCGGCCGAGCGCGCGCTCGGCGCGGGCGAGCCGGAGGAGCGTCTCGGCCTCTGCCGGCCGGCCGCCGAACTCGCGCTGGATCGCGAGCGCGCCGCGCAGGGGGTCGAGCGCCTGCGCCGGCTCGCCGAGGACGTGGCGGATGTCGCCCACCGCCCGCAGCGCGGCCCCTTCGCGGCTGCGCAGGCCGGCACCGCGCGCGACCTCCACGGCCTGCTCCGCCGCCGCCAGCGCCCGCGGCCCGTCGTCGAGCGCCCGGTGCGCGAGCGCGAGGCTGACCAGCCCCGACGACTCCTGCCCGCGATCGCCCAGCTCGCGCGCGAGCGCGAGTCCGCGCTCGATGGAGTCGACCGCCTCGGCGGGCCGGTCGAGCGCCAGCAAGGTCGAGCCGATGTTGTCGAGCGTGCGAGCCTCGGCCGGGCGATCGCCGCTCCGCCGGAACAGCTCCAGCGACTCCCGCAGGTGATGGAGCCCCTCGGCCGGCTCGCCCAGCGCCTGGTAGAGGGTGCCGATGTTGTGGACGGCGTAGGCCTCGCCCCGCCGGTCGCCGAGCGCGCGGACGAGCCGCAGGACCTCCAGGTAGCGCTCGAGCGAGCGCGCCGGGTCGCCCATGACGTCGTAGGCGCCGGCCAGGTTGTTCACCGCCACCGCTTCGCCTTCGCGGTCCCCGGCCTCGCGGGCGATCTCGATCGCGGCCTCGTAGGCCTCGACCGCGGCGCGCATCTGGCCACGGCGTTCGTGGATCAGGGCGAGGCTGCCCACGCTCCGTCCCTCGCCGCGGCGCTCGCCGAGCTCCCGATTCAGAGCCAGGGCGCGCGCGAAGGCGTCCTCGGGAAGCTCGAGCGGACTCCCGGCCTTGAGGTGGGCGTGGCCGAGGCTGATCAGGGCCACTGCCTCGCCGCGCCGGTCGCCCAGGCTCCGATAGAGCTCGATCGCCTCGGCGGCGGCGGTCAGGGCGCGCGCGCTGTCGCCGAGGATCGGGTAGGCGGCGCTCAGGTTCTGGAGCATCTCGGCCACCCGCGCCGCCTCGCCCAGCTCCCGCCACAGCGGCAGCGCGAGCTCGAAGTACTCGGCCGAGCGGTCGGTCTCGCCCAGGTTCCGGTGGAGGTGGCCGAGCTGGGTCGCGGCCTCGGCCGCGTAACGGCGCTCGTCGAGCCGGCGCCAGATCGCGAGCGCCTCCTCGTAGTGGGTGATCGCGAGGGGCAGCAGCTCGGGCTCGCCCCGGCCCCAGAGCGCCACCGCCGCGTAGGCTGCCCGCTCGGCGTCGAGGCGGTCCTTGTCGTCGGGCGCCGCCGGCCGCTCCTCGGCGAGCACGACCACGAGGTCGCCGGCCGGCGCCGAGGGGTCGAGGCTCTCGACCTCGAGCCGGTAGCGGCCGGCCGCCGCGGGGGACGCGACGAGCGCCGAGGCCCGCTCCGTGCCGCGGATGCCGTCGGGGCCGTCGGCCTCGACCACGGTCTGGCCGCTCGGGGAGATCAGGGTGGCGACGACGTCGATGCCCAGTTGCTCGACCTCGGCCCGGGCGTAGCGGCCGGTTTCGAGATCGAAGACGTAGGTGAGGGTCTCGCCGCCGGCGAGCGTGGTCGAAATCGGCCGGCCGGGCTGGAGGACGACCGGCTCGGCCGCGGCGCCGGCGGCCGGGGTCTCGGCGCCGGCCCGGGCGGCGGCGAGGGCAGCGGCGGCGCAGAGGTTCGCGAGGAGCAGGGCGCCGAGGATCGGCCCGGCGCG
>CAZNIX010000651.1:0-2453 GCA_964573125.1 uncultured Thermoanaerobaculia bacterium | reverse complement strand
GCGCCGCGCCGGCCGGCTCGCGAGCGGCAGGCTCCGGGAAGGGTCCGCCCGGTGAGGTCCGGGCGCCGCCGGCGCGCAGAAGCCGCCGAGCCGCCGCGCGATCCGCCCGAGCTGCGCCGCGTCCAGACCGCGCACGCGGTAGGGGCCGGCGGGGAGCGGGAGGTCGGCCGCGACGTCGCCGCAGGGACTCCCGACGTGTTCCGCGGGGAAGCGATCGGGACGGGTGAGGAACGACACCGCGAACGGCGCGTCCGGCGCCGCCGCCGGGCCGCCGGTCAGGAGAACGCGATCGTGCACGTCACGTCCCCCTTGCCGCCGGGCACCGTGTCGCACTCGGTCGCCATCGCCTCCAGCGGCTGGCGCCAGAGGATGCGCGGCCGCTCGTAGGGACGGCGGGCCGGCCCGGGCTCCTCGCTCACCGGCCGCGCCGGCGCGCCCTCGCGCTCGTGTCGTCCCTTCACGGTTCCCTCTCCTCCCCCGCCGCCGCCGTCATGCTCCCCCCGGGTCGGGATCGCCGCCCGTGGGCGGCGACGGCGCCGGCGCGAGGCGCGGCCGCAGCGCCGGGTCGCCGAAGAGCTGGTAGGTGTGGAGTGTGGCGCGGGCGGCGCCGAGGCCGGCGGCGATCGCCGCCGCCTCGCGCACCGCGTCGCCGAGCCGGCCGTCGCTCTCGGTCAGCCTGCGCAGCAGCGCCTCGCCCAGCCCGAGCGCCCCGGAGTGGCTCGACAGCCAGGCCGGGGCGAAGACCGCGATCGCGCCGCCGTCCGGCTGGCGCACCAGCAGCTCGCCCAAGGCGTCGAAGCCGGGCAGCGCGAAGAGCCCGATGTGGCAGGTCACCGCCGACACCACCGGCAGTCGGTCGCCGTTGCCCAGGCCCGGGACGTCGGCGTTGGTCAGCAGGCCGACGCCGGCGAGCCGGTCGGCGCCGCCGTGCCCGAGGTAGACCAGCGCGCCCGCGCCCTCGCCGAGCGCGCCGAAGAGCGCCGCGCGCGCGTCGGCGGTGGTCGCGTAGTCGGCCAGCCACACCCGCTCGGCGGCGAAGCCGGGCGGGAGCCGCGCCGCCAGCGCCTCGCCGTCGGCCGCGAAATCGGCCGCCGGGTCGGCGCCGTCGGCGGCGAGCACCACGCGCTCGGCGCCGGGGTGGACGGGCGCGCTCTCGTAGGCGATCAGCTTGTCGACGTAGGCCGCGAGCTCGGCCGCGCTCGTCACCGGGATGCGCCCGACCGCGACCTCCGGCACGCCGTCGTCGTCGAGGTCGCCGTAGAGCGCGTCGGTGGCGTAGAGGCTCTCCGGACCGAGATCGGAGAGCGCGAGCAGCGGCGGGATCAGGTTGCCGCCGAGGCCGAGGTTGTCGCGGTAGTCGTAGGTGCCGGCGCCGGCGAGGACGAGGTAGCGCGGCGCGACCAGCCAGCGCTTGCGCGCCGCGGCCATGAAGTCGCGGATCGCGCGCGGGTCGGCGACCCCGAAGCTCGCCACGTCGTAGACCTCCTGGAGGTCGACGACCATCGTCGACAGCCCCTCGGCGGCGCGGCGGGCGGCGAGCGGGGCGGCGGCCTCGAGCAGCCCCGCGGGCGCGAGGATCACGTACTCGGCGCCGGCGGCGCCGCGCGCGAGCAGGTTCCAGTCCTCGTCCGCGGCCACGGTCGGCGGCCGGCGGACGAAGCCGGCGTCGTAGGCGAGGTAGACCGCGTCCGGCGCGTGCGGCGCGAACGTCGCCTGGAACGCGCCGGCGCCGTCGGGCTCGACCGCGGCGGCGACCCAGGCCGGGCGCCGCGGGTCGGTGATCTCGAGCACCCGCGCGCCGGCGCCGAGGCCGCGGACGGTGACCGCCGCGTGACCGTCGCCGGTGAGGACGAGGCGCGAGCCCTCGGCCTGGTAGAGGCGGTCGTAGGCGAGGCCGAAGCCGTCGACGAGCACGAAGCCGCCGGCGGCCGCGGTCACCGTGACGTCGTTGGCGCCCGCGGCGAGCAGCCCGGGCGGCAGGGCGATCTCGGCCTCGCGGGCGGCGATCCCGGGCAGCGCCACCGTGCCCACCGGCGCGCCGTTGACCTCGATCGCGACCTCGTGCTGCTCGGACGAGCCGCCCTGGAGGCGCACCGTCAGCTCGGCCGGACCGGCGGCGGGGGCGAGACCGGGGGCCGCGAGCTGGAACGTGCGCGCGGCGTTGGTCGGATGGCCGGCCTGGAGGATCTCCCAGAACCAGGTGTCGCCCTCGGGATCGAGCGGGAGGAGCACCACCGGGCGCAGGTCCTCTTCGGCGTCGCCCCGCGCGCCGAAGCTGAGGCCGGGCGGCGCCGGCGCCGGCGGCAGGCCGGCGGCGGCGGCCGGCGCGAGCCCGGGGCCGATGGTCAGGAAGTAGGCGTTCTCGCGCGCGAACGGGCTCGCGATCCCCTCGCCGTAGAACTCGACCGCGCCGCCGCCGTCCCACCACGCGACCGGAAGACCGCGGTGGGTCA
>CAZNIX010000650.1:0-2458 GCA_964573125.1 uncultured Thermoanaerobaculia bacterium | reverse complement strand
CTAGACCGAGCAGACAGATGATGACTATGGAGAACAGCACCCCGGGCACGCCGGGCAGGAGTCCGAGCGCGCAGGGGCGCCCGCGCTCGTGGGTGCCGGCCGCGCCGGGACAGGCCGCGAGCAGCGGCTCGACCTCGCCGCAGGTCGCCAGCACCACCGGCTCGCCGCCGCGCTCGAAGACGCCGAGCCAGCCGCCGCTCGCCTCGAGGTCGCAGGCCATGCGCTCGAGGGCGGCGGCGAGCCTCGGGCGCTCGCGCGGGGCGGCGTCCAGGCGCGTGAAGCCCGCGCCGAAGCGGTCGGTCCTGGGCGAGGCGACGGACATCACGGTGGCCGCAAAGGGTCTCGGGCGTGGCACGCCCCGCCCCTGGACGGCGCGCGTCCGCATCGTGCCGCGATCGGACCCGATCGGCGGTTGCGCCGTCCTGAAGGTACGCCCCTTCTTAGGTGAAGATCTTCGCGAGCCCGTCGCACGGGCGCCGCGAGCCCGCCGCCTTCAGGAGTTCTTCATCGGAGCGCGAGCGATCTACCGCACGTCCACCCCCGGCGCCATCGACAGCACCCCCGGCTCCGGCCCGAGCAGCCCCGCGCGGCGGAGCACCGAGGCCGCCGGGCGCAGGGTCTCGAGCACGCGCGCCGCGGCGACGCGGGCGGCCTGCTCCTCGCTGCTGTCCGCTCCCTTCTGGAACAGCATGTCGAACGGCGACTTCTTCGGCGGGTAGAGCTTGAGCCGGATCGCGGCGTCGGGCGCCAGCCCGGCCGCCTCGCGCGCGAGGCGGAGCGCGACCGGGAAGCCGCCCAGCTCGTCGATCAGCCCCAGCTCCTTGGCGTCCTCGCCGCTCCAGATCCGCCCCTTGGCGATCTCCCGGATGCGCTCGATGGGCAGCTCGCGCCCCTCCGCGACCTTGGTCGTGAAGTCCTCGTAGATGCGGTCGAGCATCGCCTGCACGCGCGCCCACTCGGCCTCGTCGTAGTCCTCGAGCGCGCTCCACATCTCGGCGTTCTCGCTGGTCTGGATGGAGTCGAACGTGATGCCGATCTTGCCCCAGGTGTCGCGGGTCAGGAGCTTGCCGCCGAGCACGCCGATCGAGCCGGTGATCGTCGCCGGCTGGGCGACGATCTTGTCCGCCGCCATGGCCACGAAGTAGCCGCCCGAGCCGGCGACGTTGGCCATCGACACGATCAGCGGCTTGCCCTTCTCGCGCGCGCGCACGGTCTCGCGCCAGACGGTGTCCGACGCGACGTAGGAGCCGCCCGGCGAGTCGACGCGGAAGAGGATCGCCTTGACCTTGTCGTCGTCGATCGCCTGGCGCAGCGCCGCCGCCACCGAGTCGCCGCCGAGGGTGACGTCCCCGGTCAGCGGGTTGTACTCGCTCTTGCCGCGCACCACGCCGCCGACGCCGTAGACGAGCGCGATCGTCTCGCCCTTGTTCCACGGCCCGTCGGCGCGCTCGGCGTAACGGCCGAGGTAGAGCAGCTCGGCGCCCTCGCCGGCGCGCTCTTTGACCCGGTCGTAGACCTCGTCGCGGTACTTGAGGCCGTCGACCAGCCCGGCGTCGACCGCCTCCTGGCCGAGGTAGGGGCCGGCGTCGATCAGCGACCGCAGCTCCTCGGGGGTCTTGCCGCGGCGCTCGGCGATGCCGGCGACCATCTGCTCGAACATCGAGTCGACGACCGCCTTGAGCGCTTCCTCGTGGGCGGGCGTGAACTCCTTCTCGGTGAGGGTGTTCATCGCGTTCTTGTACTCGTGGCGGTGGTCGAAGCGCACCGTGACGCCGAGCTTCTCGAAGGTGCCGGCGATGAACGGCGACTCGGCGTTGAGCCCGGTCAGCCCGACGTCGCCCGAGGGCTGGATGTAGACCTCGTCGAACGCGGTCGCCAGGTAGTAGCCGCCGTTGCCCGGGCCGAACTCGCCGAAGGTGTCGTTCCAGGCGATCGCCGGCTTGCCCGACTCGCGGAAGCGCAGCACGGCGTCGCGCACCTCCTGGACATGGGCGAGACCGCCGATGCCGCCGCCGACCTTGGCCACCAGCGCGACCACGCGGTCATCGCCGGCCGCCGCCTCGAGCGCGCCGACGAGGCGGACCATGCGGAGCTTTTCCTGCAGGAAGAGCGCCCCGAGCGGGTCCTCGGGGACGTACTCGATGACCTCCTGGTCGAGGTCGACCTCGAGGATGGTGCGCCCGGGGACGCTCCCCTTGCCGGCGCGGGTCATCGCCCACAGGACGATGCCGGCGGCGACCGCCAGCACCAGGACGAGGATCAGGACGAGGCCGATCTTGGCCGCTTTCTTCATCGGAATGCCTCCTCGGTGGTGATTTTAGGCCGAGATACGGGAATCACGGGCGGGATGTTCCTCGAAGGCCCGGAGAAGTCCGATGAAAAGGTGGCAGCAGGACACGCGCCCACAGGCGCGCGGCGGCGAAGCCGCCGACTCGGGGGAGGGGCCCCCGCGCCCCCT
>CAZNIX010000649.1:0-2459 GCA_964573125.1 uncultured Thermoanaerobaculia bacterium | reverse complement strand
GGTCAGCTCGCGCACCGCGCCGAGCGGCAGCGTCGGGTCGGTGAGCGGACCGATCGCGACCCGGCGCAGCCGGAGCACCGGATGGCCGACGCGCTGGAACATCTCGCGGATCTGCCGCGTCCGCCCCTCGTGCAGCTCGACCCGCCACCAGGTACTGCTGCCGGGCTCGGCCGGGCGCCCGCCGCGCGGCCGATGGCGGACGATCCCCGCGGGCGCGGTGCGCCGGCCGTGGAGCACGAGGCCGGCGCGCAGCTTGGCCAGCGCGCGCTCGCCCGGCTCGCCCTTGACCTTGACCTCGTAGACCTTGGCGCAGCCGTAGCGCGGGTGGGCGACGCGCTGGGCGAGGTCGCCGTCGTCGGTGAGCAGCAGCAGCCCCTCGGTCAGGAAGTCGAGCCGGCCGACCGGCGCCAGCGCCTTGCGCAGCGCCGGCGGCACGAGGTCGATCACCGTCGGCCGCCCCGCGGGGTCGGCGACCGTGCTCATCACCGCCCGCGGCTTGTTGAGCAGCAGGTAGCGGTGGCGCGCCGGCGGCCGGATGCGCTTGCCGTCGACTTTGATCGCGTCGCGCTCGGGGTCGGCGCGCTCGCCGAGGCCGGCGACCCGGCCGTTGACCGTCACCCGGCCGGCGGCGATCAGCTCCTCGGCCGCGCGCCGCGAGGCGATCCCGGCGCGGGCGAGGATCTTCTGCAGCCGCTCGCCGTCGTCGCTCACCGCGCCTCCGAGGCCACCTCCGCGGGCTCGGGCGCCTCGGCGGGCTCCGGCTCCGCGGGCGGGCCGCCGGCCGAACCCGCCCCGTTCGCCGCCTCCGCCGGCCCGGCTTCGTCAACCGCCCGGGCCGGCCTCTCCTCGTCCCACGCCTCCGCCTCCTCCGCCTCGTCCCTCTGGTCGTCCAATTCGGCGGCGCCGCGGAGGATCGCCTCCTCGCGGTCGTCGGCGGCGCCGAGCAGGGCGTCGCGCGGCGCGGCGTCGCCGTCGGCGGCCTCCAGGCCGAGCGCCTCCTCCAGCTCCTCGAGCGGCGGCAAGTCGCGCAGGCTCTTGAGCCCGAACTGGACCAGGAACTCGCGCGTCGTCGTGTAGAGGAACGGCTTGCCGACCACCTCCTTGCGGCCGGCGATGCGCACCAGGTGGCGCTCGAGCAGGGTCTTGAGCACGCCCGCGGGGTTGACCCCGCGCAGGTCCTGGATCTCGGGGCCGGTCACCGGCTGGCGGTAGGCGACGATCGCCAGGGTCTCGAGCGCGGCCATCGACAGCTTGCCGGAGCCGGTGACCTCGAAGAACCGGCGCAGCCAGCCCTGGACCTCGGGGCGCGAGATCAGGCGCACGCCGCCCGCGACCTCTTCGGCCATCACCCCGCGCCCCTCGTCCGGGGCGTAGCGCGCGAGCACGGCGTCGAGCGCCGCCGCCGCCTCGGCGCGCTCCTCGGGCTCGAACATCTCGCACAGGCGCGTCCGCGGCACCGGGTCGGCCGAGGCGAACAGCACCGCCTCGAGCGCGGCCTCCATCTCCGGGCGCGGGGTCACGGCGCGATCGCCTCCAGCTCCTCGGCGCTCGCCTCGCGGGTGGTGCGGTAGAGCAGGATGGCGCCGCGCTCGGTCTGGTGCAGGCGGACCAGGTTGAGGCGCGCCATCTCGAGCACGGCGAGGAACGTCGCCACCGCCTCGGCGCGGCACGAGCGGTCGCGGAGGTCGGCGATCAGGTCGTAGGGACGGCCGCGGCGCATGGCGTCGAGCAGGCGCCGGAGCGCGCCGCCGACCGAGAAGCTCTCGCCGCGCAGGTGGAAGGCCGGCGGGTGCTCGCGGTGGTAGCGGTCGAGCGCGGTGCGCAGCGCCGCGAGCAGGTCGAACAGCGAGACGTCGCCGAGGTCGATCGCCTCGCCGTCGCCGGCGAGGTCGAGCTCCGGCGGGGCGTCGCGGGTCCAGATCCCCGCGCGCAGGCGGTGGACCTCGGCCAGCGACTGCGCCGCCTCCTTGAGCCGCCGGTACTCGAGCAGCCGCTCGACCAGCTCCTGGCGCGGGTCTTCCTCCGGCTCCTCGCCCGGGCGGCGCGGCGGCCGCGGCAGGAGCATCTTCGACTTGAGGTGGATGAGCAGCGCCGCCTCGTAGATGTACTCGCCGGCGACGTCGAGGTTCAGCTCCTCCATCAGGTGGAGGTACTCGTGGTACTGGTCGCAGATCGTCGCGACCGGGATGTCGGTGATCTCCACCTCGTTGATCTGTATCAGGTGCAGCAGGAGGTCGAGCGGCCCCTCGAAGATCGGCAGGCGCACCCGCCACGACTCGGGCAGCAGGGCGCCGACCGCGGGCGCGGGGGCGCGCCGCGCCGGGTGGGCCGACGGCTCGGCGGGGGGGGCGTCGGGAGCGGCCATCGCGGCCGGGATGATACCCCGGATCAGCCGCCGTGGCGGGCGAGCCGGCGGGCGTTTTCGGCCAGCGCCCGCCACTCGACCGCGAGCGCGACCG
>CAZNIX010000648.1:0-2460 GCA_964573125.1 uncultured Thermoanaerobaculia bacterium | reverse complement strand
CGTCGCGCTCGCCGCCGCGCTCGCGGCCGGCGGCTGTGCGGCCCGCATCGCCGTGACCGCGGCCGAGGACGCGCGCCCCGGCGGCGACGACCCCCGGGTGCTGGTCACGCTGCCGGCGAGCCAGCGCGCCAACTGGAGCCGGATCACGACCGAGCTGGCGCTCGCCTACTCGCTGCGCGTGCACCAGGTGTGGCGGATGCGCTCGCTGCCGGTGCGCTGCGTGGTCTACGACCTGCCGCCGGGCGCCTCGCGCGAGCTGGTGCTCCGGCGGCTGGCCGCCGACCCGCGAGTCGAGACCGCGGAGCCGATCCGCCGCTACCGGGCGCTCGACGCCGGCGAGGATCCCTACGTCCACCTCCAGCACGGCGCGCGCGAGATCCGCCTCGGCCCGGCCCACCGCTGGGCGACCGGCCGCGGCGTGCGGGTGGCGGTGGTCGACACCGGCGTCGACGTCACCCACCCCGATCTGCACGGGCGCGTCCTCGCCGCCCAGAACTTCGTCGACCGCGGCGAGAAGAGCTTCACCCGCGACGTCCACGGCACCGCGGTGGCGGGGGTGGTGGCGGCGACCGCCGGCAACGGCGCGGGCATCGCCGGGGTGGCGCCGGGCGCGCTCTTGCTCGCGCTCAAGGCGTGCTGGCCGAGCGGCGCCGACCCCGCGGCCGCGGAGTGCGACAGCTACACCCTGTCCAAGGCGCTCGACTGGGGGCTGGCCGAGGGCGCGCAGGTGCTCAACCTGTCGCTGACCGGCCCGGCCGACCCGTTGTTGATGCGCCTGCTCGACGCCGCCCTCGATCGCGGCGTGCCGGTGGTCGCCGCGGCCGACGACCCGCCGGCGTTTCCGGCCACCCACCCGGGGGTGATCGCGGTGCGCGCCGCCGGGCCGGGGCTGGTCGCGGCGCCGGGCGGCGCGCTGACTGCCCCCGGGGTCGACGTCCTGACCACCGTCCCCGGCGGCGGCTACGAGTTCTTCTCCGGCAGCTCGATGGCGGCGGCCCACGTCTCGGGGGTGGTCGCGCTGCTGCTCGAGCGCCGCCCCAACCTGACTCCGGCCGCGGCGGCGGGGCTGCTCGCCGCCACCGCCCGGTCGGCCGCCGGCGCCGGGCCGGAGGAGGGCGACCGCGAGGGCGAGGGTGGAGCCGAAGGGCGAGGCCTCCTGGTCGACGCCTGCGGCGCCGTCGCCGAGCTGGTCGGCGGCGCCCGCGACCGCTGCGCCGAGCCGGTCGGCCTGGCCGTGCGCGGCGGCGGCGGCCGCGGCGGCGGGTAAGAGACCTTGGTCGTGGACCCGAGCCCCGCACGGGCTCGCGGCGGGAAAGCCGCCGACTCGGGGGAGGCGCCCCGCGCGATCGACTCCGGCGCCCGGAGGCTCGATCGGTGGTGGCAGGACGACGCGCGCCTCGAGGGCGCGCGGGCGGCGGCGAGCCGCGGCGGTCTCTACCTCCACGTCCCGTTCTGCTCCGCGGTCTGCCCCTACTGCGATTTCGCGGTCACCGTCGGCGGCGCGCGCAGCCGCGGCGCCTACCTCGACGCCCTCCTTGCCGAGATCGCGCTCTGGGGCGCCGCCGCCGCCGGCCCGCTCGCGTCCGCCCCGCCGGCCGGCTGGCGCTTCGACACCGTCTACCTCGGCGGCGGCACGCCCTCCGCCCTCGCCCCCGGAGAGCTCGCGGCGGCGCTCGACGCGGTGCGCCGGGAGCTGCCGGTCGAGCCCGGGGCGCACCTCGCGATGGAGGCCAACCCCGAGGACGCGAGCCGCGAGGCGCTCGCCGCCTGGCGCCGGCTCGGGGTCGCCACCCTCAGCCTGGGCGTGCAGTCGTTCGACCCCGGCGCGCTCGCCTTCCTCGGCCGCCGCCATCGCCCGGCCGCGGCGCGGGAGGCGGTCGAGCACGCGCGCGCGGCCGGCTTCGCCACCGTCTCGCTCGACCTCATCTTCGGCCTGCCGGGGCAGAGCGCGGCGGCCTGGCGGCGCGACCTCGAGAGCGCGGTCGCGCTCGCGCCCGACCACGTCTCGTGCTACCAGCTCGAGGTCCACGCGGGCACCCCGTTCGGCCGCCGGCGCGCGCGCGGCGAGCTGACCGAGCTGCCCGAGCCCGAGCAGGCGGAGCGGTTCGCGCTCACCCACGAGCTGCTCGCCGGCGCCGGCTACACGGCCTACGAGGTCTCGAACTTCGCCGCCGCTCCCGAGCACCGCTCGCGCCACAACCGCAAGTACTGGGACGGCAGCCCCTACCTCGGCCTCGGCCCGTCGGCGCACTCCTTCGACGGCGAGCGCCGCCGGTGGTGGAACGAGCGCCGGCTCGCCGCCTGGCGCCGCCGGCTCGAGCGCGGCGAGCGGCCGGTCGCCGGCGGCGAGACCCTGACCGCGGCGGAGCGCGCGCTCGAGGCGCTGATGCTCGGCCTGCGCACCGCCGACGGCGTCGACCTCGCGGCGCTGCGCGAGCGGCTGGGGATCGACCTCGCGGC
>CAZNIX010000647.1:0-2461 GCA_964573125.1 uncultured Thermoanaerobaculia bacterium | reverse complement strand
CCCGGCCGCGCGCTCGCCGGCGGCGGGGCCGGCGTCGCCGCTGAAGAAGGAGAGCGGCTCGGCCTCCTCGTCGTCACCGGCGTGCCCCAGCGCCTCCTGCGCCAGCCGCGCGGGCGCCGGCGGGGTGTCGCCGCGGCCGACCCAGACGCCGGCCAGAAACGCCGCCACCAGACAGACCAGGAGGATCGCGAACGCGATCAGCACCTGGCGGTTGGTGAGCGCGATCTCGTAGTAGCTCGGCTCGTGGTCGCTCACTTCTTCTCCCCGCCGCCGCCGAACGCGCGCAGCAGCTCGATCGGGACCGGGAACAGGATCGTCGAGTTCTTCTCCGCGGAGATCTCGGTCAGCGTCTGGAGGTAGCGGAGCTGGAGCGTGGTCGGGTTCTGGGAGACGACGTCGGCGGCCGCGGCGAGCTGCTTGGAGGCCTGGAACTCGCCCTCGGCGTGGATGATCTTGGCCCGCTTCTCGCGCTCGGCCTCGGCCTGGCGCGCCATCGCCCGCTGCATCTCGGTCGGCAGGTCGACGTGCTTGACCTCGACCGCCGACACCTTGACCCCCCAGGGATCGGTCGCCGAGTCGATGATCTCCTGCAGCCGGGCGTTGAGGTGGTCGCGCTCGGACAGCAGCTCGTCCAGCGCGGCCTGGCCGAGCACCGAGCGGAGCGTCGTCTGCGCCATCTGGCTGGTCGCGTAGAGGTACTGCTCGACCTCGACCACCGCCTTGATCGGATCGACGACCCGGAAGTAGACCACCGCGTTGACCTTCACCGAGACGTTGTCCCGGGTGATGATGTCCTGCGCCGGCACGTCGTGCACGACCACCCGCTGGGAGATCCGCACCATGCGGTCGAAGGGCCAGAAGATCAGCACCAGGCCCGGCCCCTTGGGCCGGCCGAGCAGCCGGCCGAGGCGGAAGACGACCGCGCGCTCGTACTCGTTGAGGACGTTGATCCAGCGCCAGAAGACGACGAGGACGACGACGACGACGGCGATGACCGGGGCCGAGAGGGTCGAGATCAGCTCCACCATGGCGGCATCTCCCTTGCGACTGCGAGCGGACGTGGGACTGCGCTCACTGCTCGTTGACTCCGGGCGCTTCGCGCGGCGCCTCGCTCCGGGCGCTCACTCCGCCGCCCCGGGCTCGGCCGGCTGCACGCGCAGGGTCAGCCCGTCGACCGCGAGCACTCGGACCGGCTCGTCGCGGGCGATCCGTGCGCTCGGCGAGTCGGCGACGGCGTTCCAGATCTCCCCCTGGATGAACACCTTGCCGCGCACCGCTCCGTTGCGCGCCGCGAAATCGGTGACGGCGCGGCCGACCTGCCGGATCATCCCCTCGCTGCCGGTGTGGACGCGCTCGCGGCGCGCCCGCCAGACCAGCCACGACAGCGTCACCGCCACCACCAGGGCGACGCCGGCGACCGCGGCGACGACCGAGGCGCCGGCGCGCAGCGCGGGATCGGGGCTGTCGAACAGCATCATCGCCCCGAGCACCAGCGAGGCGACGCCGCCGGCGGTGAGCAAGCCGAAGCTCGCGACCTTGATCTCGGCGATGAAGAAGACGATCGCGAGCAGGATCAGCGCCACGCCGGCGTAGTTGACCGGCAAGACCGAGAGGCCGAAGAACGCGAGGATGAGGAAGATCGCCCCGAGCACGCCGGGCAGGACCGCGCCCGGGTTCTGGAACTCGAAGTAGAGGCCGAGCACGCCGAGGCTGAGCAGGATGAGCGCGATGTTGGGGTGGGCGAGCGCCGAGAGCACGCGCTTCAACGCCGGCATCTCGACCTCACGCACCGGGGCGTCGCGGGTGGCCAGGCGCAGCGTCCGCCCGCCCTTCTCGATCTCGCGGCCGTCGATTGCGGCCAGGAGCGCGGTCAGGCTGGGCGCGACCAGGTCGATCAGGCCCGCCTCCTTCGCCTCCTCCCCGGTGTAGGAGCGGCTCTCGACCACCGCCGCCTCGGCGGCCTTGAGATCGCGGCCGTGGCGGGCGGCGAGCGAGCGGATCGTCGCGGCGGCGTCCTGCTCGACCTTCTCCCCCATCGTCCCGTCGATCTCCTCGCCGCCGGCGGCGACCGGGTGGGCGGCGCCGGTGTTGGTGCCGGGCGCCATCGCCGCGATATCCGCGCTCATCAGCAGGAAGAAGCCGGCCGAGGCCGCGTGGGCGCCGCTCGGGGCGACCCAGACCACCACCGGGGTGGCGGCGCCGAGCATGGCGCGGGAGATCCGGCGCGTCGAGTCGAGGTCGCCGCCGGGGGTCGACAGGCGGACGACCACCGCCGTCGCGCCCGCCTCGTCGGCGCCGGCGATCGACTCGACCAGGTAGTCGGCGAGCACGGCGTGGACGATCGAGTCGGCGTCGAGCAGCACCACCTCGCCGCCGGCGGGTCCCGGCTCGGCGGGGGCCGCGGCCTCGGCGGCCGGCGCGGGCGCCGGCTCGGCGGCAGGCTCGGATTCGGCGGCGGCGG
>CAZNIX010000646.1:0-2474 GCA_964573125.1 uncultured Thermoanaerobaculia bacterium | reverse complement strand
GGTGCGGCGGGGGAGCGTCCCGGGCGGCGGGCGAGCGGTCACGGGTGCCGGGCCGGCGGCGAGGCGGTCACGGGCGGCGGGCGCGAGCGCGGGCTCAGCCGCGGTGGAGCAGCCGTCCCCACTGGCGGTTGCCGAGCGCCTTGATCTTCCCGATCCGCTCCTTGGCCATGCGGTCGGCGGCCTCGGAGGTCGGGATGCCGTGCTCCTTGGCGATCTGGAACACGCGCATCAGGTTGAGGTAGATGCCGCGGGTCATGCGCAGCGCGCGCTCCTGGACGTAGTCGCCCGACAGCTCGTTGTAGACGTTGATGAGGCCGCCGGCGTTGATCACGAAGTCGGGCGCGTAGAGGATGCCGCGGTCGGCCAGCTCGCGGCCGTGGCGGTCGCCGTCGGCGAGCTGGTTGTTGGCGCCGCCGGCGACGATCGCGCAGCGCAGGCGCGGGATCGTCTCGTCGTTGAGCACGGCGCCGAGCGCGCAGGGCGCGAAGATGTCGCACTCGGCGTCGTAGATGTCGTCCGGCGGCACGACCTCGACGCCGTACTTGGAGGCCGCCTCGGCGGTCGCTTCGGGGTCGATGTCGCAGCCGATCAGCCTGGCGCCCTCGTCGACGAGGTACTTCGCGAGGTAGAGGCCGACGCTGCCCAGCCCCTGGATCGCCACCGCGCGCCCCTCGAGCGGCCGCTCGCCGTCCTCGCGGGAGCGCCACAAGAGCGCCGCCTTCATCCCCTGGAGCACCCCGAACGCGGTCACCGGCGAGGGGTCGCCGCTGCCGCCGTGGGCCGGCGAGACGCCGGTCACCCAGCGGGTCTCGGTGAGGATGAGCTCCATGTCTTCCATGTCGGTGCCGACGTCCTCGGCGGTGATGTAGAGGCCGCCGAGCGACTCGACGTACTGGCCGAAGGCGCGGAACAGGACCTCGCTCTTGGCCTTCTTGGGGTCGCCGACGATCACCGCCTTGCCGCCGCCGAGGTTGAGGCCGGCGGCCGCGGCCTTGTAGGTCATCCCCTGCGAGAGCCGGAGCACGTCGGTCAGCGCCTCGTCCATGCTCTTGTAAGGCCACATGCGGACGCCGCCGAGCCCGGGGCCGAGGACCGTGGAATGGACGGCGATGATCGCCTTGAGACCGACCTCGGGGTTGGAGCAGATCAACACCCGCTCGTGCCCGAGCCCCTCCATCTCCTTGAACACATCCATCGTGGCTCCCTTCAGGACCGGCGGATTCTACCCGATGCCCCGGAGGCGGCCAAGAAGGCCGGGGTCTGAAAGCCGGGAGCCCCTCCCACGGGCCGGCACGGTCCCGCGAGGCCGAGCGGCGCGGCCTCGCGCCCACAGGCGCGCGGCGCCGCGCCCCGCCGCGGAGACAGGGGAGGAGACCCGCGCCCCCGTGAGCAAGACCGTCACTCGCGCGGGGAGGGGGGCGCAGCCCCCTGCGAAAAAGCCGGCCGCGCGCGGCCTGTAGGATGCGCGCATGGACCGCGCCGACCGCGCCGCGACGCTCCGCCGCTGGGCCCTCGAGGCGGGCTTCGACCAGGCCGGGGTGGCCGCCCTCGACCCCGTCGAGCGCGGGCCGGAGTACGTGCGCTGGCTCGAGCGCGGCGACCACGCCGGCATGGCCTGGCTCGAGCGGCGGCGGGCCGAGCGCCTGGAGCCGGCGCGAATGCTCGCGGGCGCGAGGAGCGCGCTGTGCGTCGCCCTCCGCTACCACCCGCTCGCGGCGGAGGAGGAGCCGGCGGGCGACCTCTGGCCGCGGGTCGCCCGCTACGCCCGCGGCCGCGACTACCACAACCTGATGGGCAAGCGCCTGCGCCGGCTCGCGGCGCGGGTGCGCCGGGAGTTCCCGGGCGCCGGCACCCGCTGGACCGTCGATACCGGGCCGGTGCTCGAGCGCGAGCTGGCGGCGCGCGCCGGCCTCGGCGTCCAGGGCAAGAACACCTGCCTGCTCACCCGCGCTGGCTCGTGGCTTCTGCTCGGCGAGCTGTTCACCACCCTCGACCTCGAGCCGGACGAGCCGCTGGCCGACCTCTGCGGCCGCTGCCGGCTGTGCCTCGACGCCTGCCCGACCGGGGCGCTCCCCGCCCCCTACCGGCTCGACGCCAACCGCTGCATCAGCTACTGGACGATCGAGCACCGCGGCGCGGTGCCGCCCGCGCGCCGGCGCGACCTCGGCGACTGGGTCTTCGGCTGCGAC
The DNA here is from genome assembly GCA_964573125.1 of uncultured Thermoanaerobaculia bacterium. Taxonomy (GTDB): domain Bacteria; phylum Acidobacteriota; class Thermoanaerobaculia; order Multivoradales; family JBCCEF01; genus CAVSQV01. The sequence continues at coordinate 285 of CAZNIX010000646.1, read as the reverse complement.
CTCTGCCAGGAGGTCTGCCCCTGGAACCGGCCCAAGAACCTCGCGCGCGAGGGGCCCGCCGCGCACGCCGACCTGCGCCTGCCGGCGCCGCGCCGGGAGCTCGACCTCGCCGGCCTGCTCGGGCTCGACGCGGACGGCTACCGCGAGCGCTTCCGCGGCAGCGCCATGCAGCGCGCCGGCCACGAGGGGCTGCGCCGCAACGCCGCCACCGCGATGGGCAACCGCGGCGAGGCGCGCCACGTCGAGCCGCTCGCCCGCGCCCTCGCCGCCGACCCCTCGCCGGTC
>CAZNIX010000645.1:0-2477 GCA_964573125.1 uncultured Thermoanaerobaculia bacterium | reverse complement strand
GCGGGTGCCGCACCGGCGCGCGCGGGCGCAGCCGGCCGAGCCGCGGGCGTGGCCGCGCGCTCCGCCCCCTGCGCCGTCTTCTGATCGACCGCCATCTCCCTCCCGCAGCCTGGATGCCTGCCCGCGGCATTGTACCCGAGGCCATGCTGAAGCGGCTATCGTTGCCTGGGACCGGCCCGGTGCTGCCGCCGAGAGTGGGAGGGCACCCGCGCGCCTCACTCGCGTGGGAAGGGGACGCAGCCCCCCCCATCCCTAAAAACGCCGCATGAGGCCCACCACGATCCCCTGCACGCGCACGTTGTCGGCCGGGACGCGGAGCGGCTGGAGGTTGCGGTTCGCGGGCTGCAGGCGGACGGTCGCGCCCTCCGGGTAGAAGCGCTTGAGCGTCGCCTCGTCGCCGATCAGCGCGACCACCATCTCGCCCGGGTCGGCCCGCTCGCGACGCTGCACCACCACCAGATCGCCCTCGTGGATCCCCTCGTCGATCATCGAGTCGCCGACCACCTCGAGCACGTAGTGGTCGGTCGGCGACGCCCGGCGGCCGCCGAGCAGGTGGTGCGGAACGCCCAGGGTCTCGTCCCCCGGCAGCGCCTCGATCGGCTGGCCGGCGGCGATGCGCCCGTAGAACGACAGCTCGACCTCGGCGGCGCCGCGGTCGCCGTCGCGGTCGACCACCTCGATGCCGCGCTTCTGGTTCCACTCGCGGCGCAGGTACCCCTTCTCCTGCAGCAGCTTGAGGTGCTTGTACACCGTGCCGTACGACGAGTACCCGAAGCGGTCGCAGATCTCCCGGTGGGTCGGCGAGATGCCACGCCGGCGCTGGAACTCGAGGATGAAGTCGAGGATCTCCTTCTGCCGCTCGGTGAGGTACGACGGTCGCTTGGTCATGGGACCGTAGCTTAGGCGGTAACTCGGCGTATGTCAAGTCTTTTTTTGGGGGGCTGTTCCAGCCCCCCTCCCGCGGGAGGAAATCCCGCGGGGCCCCTCCCCCCGAGTCGGCGGCGCAGAGCGCCGCCGCACACGCGCCCCTAAGGCGCGCGTAGACCTGCTGCGATCGGCGTCGCCATTTGACACCCCGCGAGAGCGGCCACTACACTGCGACGCCCCGTCCGCGGCGCGACTGCCCTCATGCCGCCCCAGCCCCGACCCCAGCTCCGCTACGAGCGGCACACCCTCTCCAACGGGCTGCGCGTGGTCATCCACCGCGACCCGGCGCTGCCGCTGGTCGCGGTCGACCTCTGGTACCACGTCGGCTCGAAGAACGAGCGTCCGGGGCGCACCGGCTTCGCGCATCTCTTCGAGCACATGCTGTTCCAGGGCAGCGCCCACGTCGCCGCCAACGACCACTTCCGGCTGGTCCAGCAGGTCGGCGGGGTGGCCAACGGCTCGACCTGGTACGACCGCACCAACTACTACGAGACGCTCCCCGCCGCGCACCTCGACCTCGGGCTGTGGCTGGAGTCCGACCGCATGGGTTGGCTGCTGCCGGCGATGACCGAGGACAAGCTCGCCAACCAGCGCGAGGTGGTGCTCAACGAGCGCCGGCAGCGGGTCGACAACCGCCCCTACGGTCGCGCGTTCGAGCGCCTCCACGAGCTGCTCTACCCGGCCGGACACCCCTACCACTGGCCGGTGATCGGCTATCCGGACGACATCGCCGCCGCCGCTCTCGACGACGTCGCCGAGTTCTTCGCCACCTACTACCCGCCGAACAACGCCGTGCTCGCGCTCGCCGGCGACCTCTCCCCCGATCTCGCGCTCGAGCGGGTCGAGCTCTGGTTCGGCGCGATTCCGCGCGGGCCCGAGCCGCCGCCGGTGACCGCCGCGCCGCCGCCCGACGGCGAGCGCCGGGAGGTGCTCGAGGACGCGGTCGAGCTGGCGCGCGTCTACCTCGCCTACCCGGCGCCGCGCTACGGCGCGGCCGGCTGGTACGCCGGCGACCTGCTCGCCGGCGTGCTCGCCGGCGGCAAGTCGAGCGTGCTCTGGGAGGATCTCGTCTACCGCCGCCAGATCGCCCAGGACGTCGGCTGCTACCTGTTCCCGACCGAGCTGTCCGGCGCCTTCTACGTGATCGTCACCGGGCGGCCGGAGACCGCGCCCGAGGAGCTGCTCGCCGCGGTCGACGCGCACCTCGACCGCTGCGCCGCCGAGGCCCCGGCCGGCGAGCACCTCGAGCGCGCCCGCAACGCCATGCTCACCGCGTTCTTCGAGGAGGCCGAGCGGCTCGAGGGGCGCGCCGACCTGCTGGCGCGGGCGACCACGTATTTCGACGATCCCGCCCGCGCCGCCGCCGAGCCCGACCGCTATCGCGAGCTGACCGCCGAGGACCTGCGCCGCTTCGCCGCCGACTGCTGTCGCCGCGACCGGCGGGCGGTGGTCACCGTGGTGCCGCGGAAGGGGACGGCGTGAGCGGCGGGCGCCGCGCCGCGCCGCCGGCGTACCGGCGCGGCGGGGAGGGCCGGTTCGGCGGCGCGACG
>CAZNIX010000644.1:0-2482 GCA_964573125.1 uncultured Thermoanaerobaculia bacterium | reverse complement strand
AGTACGAGCGCGGCACCTCCGTCGCAACGAAAGCAGCCCAGACCTCCTGGCGGGGAGCCGCCACGTCGAACGCGCAGCGTACCTCCGGCGCAGCCTCCGTTCCGGCCCGCTCGCAGCCGGCGGCGGAACCCGAGAAGAGACCCCAGGCGAGCAGGGCGGCGAAGCCCGCCGCGGCGACCGTCACCCAGAGGATCCGTCGCCAGGTCCGCCCGCGCATCTTCATCGGTCGGATCTCGCCCCGGCCGGACGCCCTGCGGCGCGTGCGATCACACCGCCGCCGGCTTGTCGGTGGCCGATTCCGGATCGGTCTCGCGCAGGAGGGCGTCGAGGTCGAGGCGGCGGGTGTACATCGCCAAACCGCCGTCGGCAGTCCGCGGCCACTGCGCGGGCGGTCTATCCCAGTAGAGTTCGACGCCGTTGCCGTCGGGGTCGTGCAGGTAGAGCGCCTCGCTGACCCCATGATCGGCCGCGCCGTCGAGCGGGATTCCCGCGGCGCGCAGCCGGCGCAGGGCGTCGGCAAGGGCGGCGCGGGTCGGGTAGAGGATCGCGAGGTGGTAGAGCCCGGTCGCCCCGGACGGCGGCGGCGGGCCGCCCCGGCTCTCCCAGGTGTTGAGGCCGATGTGGTGGTGGTAGCCGCCGGCGGAGAGGAAGACCGCTTCCGATCCCATCCGCTGCGTGACCTCGAACCCGAGCACGTCGCGATAGAAGCCGAGCGCACGCTCGAGGTCGGCGACCTTGAGGTGGACGTGGCCGATTCGGGTCTCGGGATCGGTGGGGCGCGCCGAGGTCATCGCCTGCTCGCGGAGCCAGGGTAAGGTACCACGCGGCTCAGGTTAATCGGCAGCGACCTGAAGACGATCCAGTGGACCCACGGGGAGCCATGGAAGCGTTGATGACCGCGCTTGGGCCACCAGGTTCCGGCCGAAATGCGGCCGTTCCTACCGCGCGCCCCGAACGGCGAAGAAACTTGCAGAACGACGTCGATTTCCGACAAGCTCGTTCGTCGTCCCGATGAGACGCCAATAGGAGCGGGCTCGAACAAGGAGACCGACGATGCGGGTCATGGTGTTCGTGAAAGCCACCGAGGACAGCGAGAAGGGCGCGGCCCCCACGCCCGAGGCGATGGAGGCGTTCGCGGCGATGGACCGGTTCACCGAGGAGCTGGTCCAGGCCGGCGTCTTCGTGGCCGCCGCCGGGCTCAAGCCGAGCGCCCAGTCCAAGCGCATCGCCTTCGATGGCGCCAAGCGCACGGTCATCGACGGGCCGTTCGCCGAGGGCCGCGAGCTGATCGCCGGCTTCTGTATCTGGGAGGTCAAGGACATGGACGAGGCCGTGGCCTGGGCGAAGCGCTGCCCCAATCCCAACCCGGGCCCGAGCGAGATCGAGATCCGGCCGTTCTTCGAGGCGGCGGATCTGGCCGAGTTCGTGACCCCCGAGGAGCTGGCGACGCCCCGTGACGGAGAGCGCGGGAAGCTCGGCGTCGCCTGATGCCGTCGGCTCGAGCCGGCTTGTTCTCCCCTGCGGCCTCGGCCGAGAATGCGGTATGACCGCAGGCGAGACGCACCGGGCGATCGAAGCGACGTTTCGCATTGAACGGGCCAGGCTCATCGCGGGCCTGGCGCGCGTGGTGCGGAGTCTCGACCTCGCCGAGGAGGTCGCGCAAGACGCCCTGGTCACGGCCCTCGCCGAATGGCCCAGGACCGGCGTCCCGGCCAAACCCGGCGCCTGGCTGACGGCCGTCGCCAAGCGCCGCGCCATCGACGCCCTCCGGCGCGACAAGATGCGCGAGCGCAAGCACGCGGAGATCGCGCGGACGCTGGACCGGACGTTCGACGGCGCGGCCGAGGCGATCGCGGCCATGGACGATGATCTCGGCGACGAGCTCTTGGGCCTCATCTTCACGGCCTGCCACCCCATGCTGTCGCCCGACGCCCGCGCGGCGCTCACCCTGCGGGTGGTCGGCGGTCTGACGACCGACGAGATCGCTCGCGCCTTCCTGTCGAGCGAGGCCGCGATCGCGCAGCGTATCGTCCGCGCGAAGAAGGCGATCGCCAAGGCCGGATTGAGCTTCGAGGCGCCGCGGGGCGCCGAACGGGCGGCGCGGCTGCCCTCGGTGCTGGAGGTCATCTACCTCATTTTCAATGAAGGCTATGCGGCCACGGCGGGCGACGACCTGGTCCGGCCGGACCTGTGCCTGGAGGCGCAACGGCTCGGCCGCATGCTGGCCGGGTTGATGCCCGATGATGCCGAAGTGCTCGGCCTCCAGGCCCTGATGGAGATCCAGGCGTCGCGCCTGCCGGCGCGCACCGGGCCCGACGGCGCCTTCATCCCGCTGACCGAGCAGGATCGCTCACGCTGGGACCAGCTCTTGATCCGCCGAGGCCTCGACGCGCTGGCCCGCGCCGAAGCGCTGGGCGGCGACGGCCCCTACGTGCTGCAAGCCGCGCTCGCCGCCTGCCACGCCCGCGCGCGCCGGGCCGCC
>CAZNIX010000643.1:0-2498 GCA_964573125.1 uncultured Thermoanaerobaculia bacterium | reverse complement strand
GGTCCGCGACCATTCCGCGGCGGGGCCCTCTGTGCATTTTCAAGATGGGCTGGATGCGCCGCGCGCTCCGCAACCCCGACCCCGAGGGCGCGGCGGCCCTCCTGCGCCGCGCCGGCGCCGCCGAGACCGCGGTCGAGCAGGCGCGGCGGCTGCTCGCCTGCCGGCCGCCGCCGTCCTGGCTGGTGGTGACCGGCGACCTCACGGCCAAGACGACGTCCTGGAGCTGGTTCGGGAACTGGCGCTTCGACCGCCCCAACCCTCGGCCGGGGCCGCGGATCTCCGCGCCGGTGCGCTGCGCGCTCGCGCCCGCGGGCCGGCTCGAGTGCGCCGACGGCACCACCGCCGACCTCGCCCGCGACGGCTTCGAGGACCGCTCCACCCCCGGCCACTTCGCCGCCGTCGGCCCGCCGCGCCCGGACCGCCGCGCCCCCGTCCTCCACCAGAGTGGCGACGAGCTGCACCTGACCTGGGTCCGGCCGTGGCTGGTCGAGAGCCTCTTCTCGCGGCTCTACTTCTTCGAAGGCCGCGGCCTCGAGCGCTTCCGCCTGGAGGGCGTCTTCCACCACCCGCCGCACACCCAGCGGGTGCTGCTCTACCGGATCGAGTGGGGCCCTCTGACGTCAACCGAGCCGTTGACTCCCCATTGGTAGTCAACTAGACTCACATCATGAGTAAGCGCCTTCAGGTCCTGTTCGACGAGTCCGAGCTGGCCGAGATCCAGGAGGCCGCCCACCGGCAGCAGATGACGACCGCGGAGTGGGTGCGGCAAGCGATCCGCGCCGCCCGGCGCAGCGCGCCCGGGAGCGATGTCAAGAAGAAGCTGGAGGTCGTGCGCGTGGCCGCCCGCCACAGCTTCCCGACCGCGGACATCGACCAGATGCTCACGGAGATCGAGCGCGGCTACCTCGGCGGGCCGGCGGAGTGATCTTCGTCGACTCCAACGTCCCCATGTACCTGGTGGGAGCGCCTCATCCCCACAAGGCCGACGCGCAGCGGCTGCTCGAAACGGCCGCCGTCTCCGGCGAACGCCTGGTCACCGACGCCGAGGTCTTCCAGGAGATCCTCCACCGCTACGTGGCGATCGCCCGCCGCGAGGCGATCCAGCCAGCCTTCGACGCGTTGCTGGGCGTGGTCGATGAGGTCTTCGCGATCGCCGCCGCCGACGTCGAGCGCGCGAAAACCATCGTCCTCGGCAACCGGCGGCTCTCGGCGCGCGACGCCCTCCACGCGGCGGTCATGGAGCGCGAAGGGGTTGCCCGGATCATGACCTTCGACGCCGGCTTTGACGAGATCCCCGGATTGGTCCGGCTCGGAGCGGCCTGAGTCGAGTCTCGGCCAGCCCGACGCGCTCATGCCAGGAGCTGCATGTACTTCGCGATCAGCGCCTCGTCCGGGGAACCGTGCTCGCGTTCGAGCTGGTCGAGCAGCTCTCCCAGCAAGCGACGCCGGCGCCGCTGCTCCAGCTCCCCGCGGACGGCCGCGTTGACCTGCGCGGAGACGCTCTCGCCCTCCGCCTCGAGGGCGGTCACCAAGTCCTCGTCCAGCGAGACGGACACCTTGCGCTTCGCCGTGGTCGTCATCGTTTAAACGTATCAGAGTAGGAGTCGCGATCTCTACAGCTCGATCCCCACCTCCCGGAGCTGCCGCTCCGCCTGCCGGCTCCAGCCGAGGTTCGCGGCCGGGCTGGCCGGGCTCGGGTGGAGGATGCCGCCGATCGTGACCGCGAGCCCGTCGAGCGCGGCGCGCGCCCGGCTCTCGGCGAAGCCGCCGATCCCGACCACGCGGCGCGGGGCGAGCCGCTCGACGCTGCGCCGGAGCGCGCGGTCGCAGGCGGCGAAGAGCGGCGCGCGCTCGGCCGCGGGGAGCTTGTCGGGTGTGCGGTTGCGGCCGCTCGCCTCGAGGAACGCGAGCGGGCAGTAGTTGGCGACGAAGAAGCGGGCGAAAAAGGGCTCGGGCGCGCCGAAGCGCTCGCGCGCCCAGCCCCAGAGCCGCCGGCCGCTGACCTCGCTGCGCCGGCAGGCGAAGCCCTCGACTGGGCGCTTCGGGTGCGGGCTCGCGGGCGCGCCGACCGCGCCCTCGATCCCCAGCCAGTCGCGCACCATCGCCACCTCACCGAACGGGACGCCGGTCTGCGCCATCCCCCACGGGCCGGGGTTCATGCCGACCAGGACGACCTCCTTCGGGCCCGCGCCGTAGCGGCGGAGGTACCGCTCGTGCGGCGCCCAGGCGTAGTCGAGCGGGTTGTAGACGTGGGCCACCGGCGGAGCGAAGGAGAGACCGGAGACCTCGGCGCGGAGGTCGCGCGCGACGGCGGCGAGGTCGGCGGGGACGGCCATCACCGGAGCGCGGAGCGGGCACCGGCGTCGGGTCGGAAGGGCTTGGCCGGCGGGCGGCCGCGAGCCGCGCCCGGTGCCGGCGACTCCGGGAGCGCGCCGGAGTCGGGTGGTGAGGAGGGCTCCGCCCCGCGGTCCTGCCGCGGCGCCGGCTCGCCGCTGCCC
>CAZNIX010000642.1:0-2501 GCA_964573125.1 uncultured Thermoanaerobaculia bacterium | reverse complement strand
TCATCCTGCTCGCCGTCTATCTGATCGTGGCCGGGATCATCGCCCTGGGCGTGGCAATCCCCTACTCGGGCTACATCCTCGGCATCCTGGCGCTGGTCGCCGGGATCTTGCTGCTGCTCGGCCGCTAGCTCGCGCGCCGGCGGCGGCCGCGCCCGGGTGAGCGCGGCGGCGAGACGGCGGCGGCGCGCTTCTCATCGAGCGCGCCGGCGACGTGTCCGCACCTCGCAGCGCCGGGGCCGCCGGGTCGCAACGACGGCTGACGGCGGGCCGCGCTCAGCGCGCGGTCTCGGGCGCCGCCAAGCCCCGGCGCAGGGCGTGCGCGAGCGCGGCCGCGAACAGCGCCAGCCCGGCGCCGAGCCGGAACAGGAGCGCCACGGTACCGCCCGCGGGCCCCGGCCGGGAGGGATCGGGGTGCTCGGCGCCCCGGAGTGCGACGCCTCGAAGTCCGGTCGAGTGGCGTTCGGTATCGTCATGCCCGGCGTGGCGCGCCGGCGCCGCTGGAAACGCCGCCTCGCCCGGGTCGGCGAGCGTCTCGCCCGCAACCGCGCCGCCGGCGAACACCACGACCTCGCGCACCGCGCGCGTGCCCAGGCTACCGTAACCCGGGTCGGCCACCTCCTCGCCCGCGATCGCGCCGCCGGCGAGCACCACGACCTCCCGCACTGCGCGCGTGCCCGGAGCGCCGTAACCCGGATCGGGCGGCGCGAGCGCGGCGGCGAGCGCCGGCCGGACGTCGGCGCCGCCCTCGGCCTCGAGTCGATCGCTCCAGCGCGCCGCCCGCTCCAGACTCTCGGGGCGCACCGGCCAGCTCGCCGGAAAGAGCGCCCGGGTGCGGGCGCCGAGCGCGAGCACGTTGAAGCTGTCGACCGGCCGCAGGCGCGGGAGCGCGGCGGCGAGCGCCGCCTTCGCCTGCGCGAGCGGCGCGCCGCGCATCGCCGCCGAGGCGTCGATCACGAACACCACCTCGCGCGGCGGCGATGGTTCGCCGGCGCCGGGGAAGGTCGCTTCGCGAGCCGCCGCTCCGGCCGGCTGCGCCTGGATCACGGCCGGCGGCGCGAGGGCCGCGATCGCGAGAAGCGCCGCCGGGACCCGGCCCGGCCGGCGATCGCCTGGCTCTCGCAGTCGCATCGCCACCTCCTGCGGTCGTCCGCCCCGCCGTCCGCTCTCGCCGGAGGATCGGCGGCGGCGACCACTGCACCACGCACACCGCCCGCCGCGCGGGCGCGATCGGGGCAGGGCGAGGGCGGATCGTGGCGAGACCGTGGCGGGGAGGTAGGATCGCGCCGGAGCGGTCGAGCAGGACGAGCAAGACGAGCGAGCGGCGGGGACGCTCCGCCGGCAGGAGGCAGCATGCGATTCACGCTGGTTTCGCTCCTGACCTTCGCCGTCGCCTGTGCCGCCTGCGGCCCGGGCGAGGACGACGACACCCTCCCCATGCCCGAGGACTCGCTCTGCTCGCTGGTCGTCCGCACCGACTTCTCCGACGACGACGCCTGGTCGGCCGTCCGTACCGCCATCGATGCGCCGGTGGGCGTCGACCCGGTGACGGGCGAGTTCGACTTCCGCGCCTTCGTGGAGTTCGCCGACGATCGCCGGTACGAGGGGATGACCGCCGATCAGCTCTTGGCCCGCGTGCCCGAAGGCACGCACCATCGGGTGTTCTTCGTGGTCGATCGCGAGACCCTGACCGATCCCGAGCACCCCGTGCTCGCCGTCGACCTCGACCAGGAGCCCGGCCGCACGTTCCGGGTGATCCCGTCGTGGATGTGGGACGTCCAGATCAACCTGGCGATCTCGAACACCGACTGGGAGAGCTACGTCGAGAGTGCAGAGGACGGCGTGTACCGCGGTTGGGAGCAGTAGTCGGTCCGGTCCGGCCGCCTGGGCCGACGGAGGGTCAGTCCCTGCCGGCCCCGGCGCCGCCGCCGACCGCGGCCGGCGGATCGCCGGCGAGCACCCAGTCGTCGCGCCGCAGCCGCCCCCAGGCGAACGCCGGCAGCAGCTCGTCCGGGGCCGCCGGGCGCGGGCGATCGAGCAGCCCGAGGGTGTACGCGAGCCAGCCGACCACCCGCTCGGGGGCGACGCCGGCCGCGCGCAGCTCGTCGAGGGTGGCGCCGCCGTCGCGCTTGGACAGCTTCTCGCCGGCCGCGTTGCGCACCAGCGGCACGTGGGCGTAGGCGGGGCGCGAGCCGCCGAGCGCCTCGAGGAGCTGGATCTGGCGGCCGGTAGAGGCCAGGAGATCCGCGCCGCGCACCACCTCGTCGATCCCCATCGCGAGGTCGTCGGCGACCACCGCGAGCTGGTAGGCCCACAGGCCGTCGCGGCGGCGGAGCACGAAGTCGCCGACCGTCTCGGCCACGCGCTCCTCGATCTCGCCCTGCACCAGGTCCCGGAACGCGACCGGCGCGTCGTCGACCCGGAAGCGGACCGCCGCCGCCGCCGGCCCCGCCGCCGCGGCCCCCGCTCCTGGAGCCGCCGCCGGCGCCGCGGCCGGAGCGGCA
>CAZNIX010000641.1:0-2502 GCA_964573125.1 uncultured Thermoanaerobaculia bacterium | reverse complement strand
CGTACACCAGCCGCTCGACCCGGGCGTTGACCAGCGCCCCCGCGCACATCGCGCACGGTTCGAGCGTGACGTACATCGTGCAGCCGGTCAACCGCCAGCCGCCGATCCGCCGCGCCGCCTGGCGGATCGCCAGCAGCTCGGCGTGGGCCAGCGGGTCGGCGTCGGTCTCGCGGCGGTTGTGCGCCTCGGCGATCAGCTCGCCGCCGCGCACGACCACCGCCCCCACCGGCACCTCCCCCAGCCCGGCGGCCCGCTCCGCCGCGGCGAGGGCGCGCCGCATCCAGGCCTCGTCGTCCATCCTCGCAGCTTCCAACGCGCCGGCCCGGCCTGCGGACACACCTCGACCGCGAACCGCAGGACCGCGAATCTTAACCCGAAGCGGGCCGGCGGGTAAACCGCGGTCAGTCGAACGGCTCGAAGAGGCTGAGCTGCGAGCGCTCGATGACCCCGGCCACGATGCCGTGGCCGACCGCGAAGCAGTAGAGCGCCGCGGGGACGAACTCCACCGCGACGTTGGAGATCCGCTCCCGTCCCCGCAGTCGGCGGGTGGTCACGGTCAGTTGCTCGACGTTGTTGCGAGCGCAGAACTGCACCGCCGGGCGCAGCAGCCGCGGCTGCCGGACGTGGCGGTCCGACCACTTGACCTCGACCGCCCACGAGGCGCGCAGGTCCGGGGTCAGGCTCACCATGTCGATTTCGCCGCCCGGCCACCGCGCGTAGTGCAGGCGGGCGTGGTCTTCGTGGTGGAACCACTGCGCGAACGCCGCGGTCTCGACCTGGCGGCTCAGCTCGCGGTCGTCCGGCCCGAGGGCGGAGAACAGCGCCGTCCGCATCGACGGGTTGGTCAGGTAGACCTTGAAGCGCGTCGCCCGCTTGAAGGTCCGGGCGCTGCGATCGATGCGCTGGACGACGCGCAGCAGGAACGCCGCCTCGAGGTACTCGAGGTACCGCCGGATCGTCGGCTTGGTCACCCCGGAGTTCTGGGCCAGGTCTTCGAGCGAGACCTCCTGAGCGGTATTGAAGGCGAGGGTGGTGAACAGCGCGTTCAGCTCCTGGATGTCGGAGATCCCGTAGAGCGAGGGCAGGTCGCGCAGGAGCACCTTGTCGATGATGGAGCTTTACTTCCTCGCCCCCGCGCCGTACCATGATCCGCCCCGGCAGCGGGCGGCGAAGGGTTCGGGTCCTGTGCATCGGCCGGCCCCGAACCTCGTCAGGCCCGGAAGGGAGCAGCGATAAGGTCGCCGGCGGAGTGCCGCAGAGCAGCCGGAACCCTTCGTCGCCCGCTGCCGCGTCGCGATCCCGGGTCGCTCTCCCATGGCCTACCAGGTGCTCGCCCGCAAGTGGCGCCCGCAGCGCTTCGCCGACCTGATCGGCCAGGAGCCGATCGTCACCGCGCTGCAGAACGCGCTCTCCGAGGGGCGGATCGCCCAGGCCTATCTGTTCTCGGGCATCCGCGGGGTGGGCAAGACGACCGCGGCGCGGCTGTTCGCCAAGGCGCTCAACTGCGAGCGCGGGCCGGCCGCCGAGCCGTGCAACGAGTGCGCCGCCTGCGTCGAGATCGCCCGCGGCTCGGACCTCGACGTGATCGAGGTCGACGCCGCGACCTACTCCAAGGTCGAGCAGGTGCGCGAGCTGACCGAGAGCCTGAAGTACGGGCCGGCGCGCGACCGCTACAAGGTGGCGGTGCTCGACGAGATCCATCGCCTCTCGCGCCAGGCCTTCGACGCGCTGCTCAAGATCGTCGAGGAGCCGCCCGACCACCTGGTGTTCATCTTCGCCACCACCGAGGCCGACGCGGTGCCGGCGACCGTGCTCTCGCGCTGCCAGGAGTTCGGCTTCCGCCGCGTGCCGGCCGAGCGGGTGGCCCGCCACCTGCGCGAGATCTGCGCCGCCGAGGGGATCGCCGCCGGCGATCCCGCGCTGCGGCTGATCGCCCGCGCCGGCGAGGGGAGCGTGCGCGACGCGGTGGCGCTGCTCGACCAGCTCGCCACGTTCGGCTCCGGCACGGTCGCCGACGAGGACGCGGCGCGGCTGCTCGGCGGCCTCGACGCCGATCTGCTCCACGGTCTGCTCGCGGCGATCCTCGAATCCCGGCGCGACGAGGTCAGCCGGGCGGTGCGCCGCCTCGAGGACGAGGGGTGGGACCCGCGCCAGGCCTTCGTCCACCTGCTCGCCTACTGCCGCGACGCCCTCCACCTGGCGATGGGGCGGGCGCCGGAGGAGATCGACCTGCCCGCCGACGCCGCCGCGGCGCTGGCCGCGACCGCCCGCGGCGCCGGCTACGAGAACCTCCTCCGCCTGCTCAACCAGCTCCTCGCCAGCGAGCCGACCGTGCGCCGCAGCGAGGCGCCGTTTCTCGCCCTCGAGATCGCCTGGCTGCGCGCCGCCGAGCTGCCCAAGCTGACCCGGATCGAGGAGCTGCTCGCCGGGGGCGGCGCGACCGCCGCCGGGCCGCCGCCGGGGCCGGCCGCGACTCCGGCGCGCGCAGCCGGCCACGAGCCG
>CAZNIX010000640.1:0-2509 GCA_964573125.1 uncultured Thermoanaerobaculia bacterium | reverse complement strand
CGCGGCCGCGGCCGCGGGGCGGCGGCTGCCGGTCGACCTCTACTTCCAGGGCGGCGATGGCCGGCTCCACCCCGAGCGGCGCGACCTGGTCGCGCCCGACGACCCGGTGGCGCAGGCGCGGGCGGTGCTCGCGGCGCTCCTCGCCGGCCCCGAGGACGGCGCGCTCCTGCCGGTCTTCCCGGACGGCTACCGCGACGTCGAGGTCGCCGCCGTGCTGCTCGGCCCCGACGGCGTGCTGCTCGTCGACCTCCACGCGCCCGGCCGCGCCGCGCCGCCCGCGAGCGGCTCGCGCCAGGAGCTGCTCACCGTCTACGGCCTGGTCAACTCGCTCGCGCTCAACGTCCCCGCGGCGCGCCGGGTGGCGCTGCTCTGGAACGGCGCCCAGCCCCAGAGCTTCGCGGGCCACGTCGACACCTCGCGCCCGCTGGCGCCGGACCCGGGGCTGGTGGCACGGTGAACAAGACCGGTGGCGGCGGACACGCGCCCCCCGCGACAAAAGACCGTGCCCGCGGGATTCACGCCCGCGGGGAGCGGGGCTCGGACAGCCCCCCTCGACCCATCGGCGTCTTCGACTCGGGCATCGGCGGCCTCACGGTGGTCGCGGCGCTGCGCGCGAGGCTCCCCGGCGAGTCGATCGTCTACCTCGGCGACACCGCGCGCGTCCCCTACGGCAACAAGTCGCCCGAGACCGTCCTCCGCTACACCCGGCGCAACCTCGCGTTCCTGCGCGGCCGCGGGGTCAAGGCGGTGGTGGTCGCCTGCAACACCGCCTCCGCGCTCGCCCTGCCGCGGCTCGAGCGCGAGCCGCCGACCTGGGGCGTGATCGGCCCCGGCGCGCGCCGGGCGGCGGCAGTGGCGAAGCGACGCGTGGGGGTGATCGCGACCGCCTCGACCGTCCGCTCCGGCGCCTATCCCCGGCGCATCGCCGAGCTGCGCCCCGACCTCGAGGTGCTCTCCCGGCCCTGCCCGCTGTTCGTGCCGCTGGTCGAGGAGGGGTGGCACGACGACCCGGTGACCGAGCAGGTCGCGCGCCGCTACCTCGCGCCGCTCCTCGCCGCGGAGATCGACACCCTGGTCCTCGGCTGCACCCACTACCCGCTGCTCGCCCCGCTGCTCGCCCGCGTCGCCGGCCCGGGCGTCACCCTCGTCGACTCCGCCGAGAGCGTCGCCGCCGAGGTCGCCGCCGGCCTCGCCGAACGCGGCCTGCTCGCGCCGGCGGAGGGCGCCGCCGGCGCCCGGAACGGCCTCGAGCTGTGCGTCACCGACGCCGGCGCCGGCTTCGCCGAGTTCGCCACCCGCATCCTCGGCGAGGAGACGGCGCCGCTCGAGTGGGTCGAGGTGGCGTGAAGTCGCGTCCGCGGCGCCGGGTATGATCGCTCCATGTCCGAGCCCGCCCCCACCCGCGCCAACGGCCGCGCCGCCGACGCCCTGCGCCCGGTGAAGATCACCACCGGGACGATGAAGCACGCCGAGGGATCGGCGCTGGTCGAGGCCGGGGATACGCGGGTGCTGGTGGCGGCGAGCGTCGAGCCGCGGGTGCCGCCGTGGCTGCGCGAGCGCGGCGAGGGGTGGGTGACCGCGGAGTACGCGATGCTGCCGCGGGCGACCACCAGCCGCACGCCGCGGGAGTCGAAGCAGGGGCGGCAGTCGGGGCGGTCGGCCGAGATCCAGCGCCTGATCGGGCGCAGCCTGCGCGCGGTGGTCGACCGCACGGCCTTCCCCGAAAAGAGCGTGACCATCGATTGCGACGTGCTCCAGGCCGACGGCGGCACGCGCACCGCCGCGGTCACCGGCGCCTACGTCGCGCTCGCCGAGGCGTTCGCGCGGCTGCTCTTGACCGGCGACATCGCCGCCTGGCCGCTCACCGGCCAGGTGGCGGCGGTCTCGGCCGGGATCGTCGACGGCCGGCCGCTGCTCGACCTCGACTACACCGAGGACGCCGCGGCGGAGGTCGACCTCAACGTGGTCGCGACCGCCGGCGGCGAGATCGTCGAGATCCAGGGCACCGGCGAGGCGCGCAGCTTCCACCGCCGGGAGCTCGACGCGCTGGTCGACCTCGCGCTCGCCGGGATCGCCGAGCTGGCCGCGATCCAGGACCGCGCGCTCGCCGCCACCCGCGCCGAGGTCGAGGCCGTGCTCGCCAAGTCGAGCCGCCGGCCCGCTCCCGCCAAGAGCGAGAAGGACCTCTGGGGCGCGCCGTAGTCCGCGTCGGCGCCGTGCTCGCGCCGCTGCCGGTGCCGCCGGCGCCGGCGGTGGTGCCGGTGTGGGCCGCGATCGAGCGCGACCTCGGCCTCCTCGCGCCGCCGCTCGTCCTCCACTCGGCGGTCCCCGGCCTGCTCGCCGCGGCGTGGGCGGTGTTCCGGGAGACGGTGGTGGTCGAGGCCGGGCTGCCGCGGCCGGTCAAGGAGGCGATCGGGGTCGCGGTGTCGGCGGCCAACCGCTGCCCGTACTGCGTCGACGCCCACGCCGTCGGGCTCCACGCCGCCGGCGCCGGGGCGGTCGAGCGGGC
>CAZNIX010000639.1:0-2515 GCA_964573125.1 uncultured Thermoanaerobaculia bacterium | reverse complement strand
CTCGGTCAGCCACGCCGCGCTCGACGGCTCGCGCCGCCAGCGCCGCCCGAGCCCGATCACCCGGCGGGCGCCCGAGAGCCGCGCCAGGGCGCCGGCCTTGTGGTTGCCCATCAGGTCGAGCGCGACGTCGGGCGCGAAGCGACGCAGCGCGCGGGCGGCGGCGAAAAACGCGCGCGGCCCGCCGCCGCGCAGGCGCACCGTCAGCAGCGCGGCGAGCCCGGGGTGACCCTCGAGCAGCGGCGCGTAGGCTTCCTCGACCGCCCATCCGACCGCGGCGTCGGGCAGATGGCGGGAGAGCGCGACGAGCGCCGGCAAGGCGTGCACGACGTCGCCGAGCGCGCTGGTGCGCAGGATCAAGACACGCATGACGGCGGGAGCGTAGCCTACCGGAGCGCCCTGGTCTTTTCGAGGGGGCTGGGGACCCTCCCCCGAGTCCGGGGCCTTCGGCCCCGCACACGCGCACCTCAAAGCTCAACGCCCGCGTAGGCCTCCGCTGCCACCGGGGTCCTGGGCGGGTCCGGAGCGCGGCCTGCGTGAGCAGCGCACTATGGCAGCCGCTTGACGGCGGCGATCAGTTCGCGGGTGGCGTGGTCCTTGGGGTCGCCGACCAGGCGGGTCTCGCCCCCGTAGGCCGCCACCACCGCGCGCTCGGGGACCTGCTCGGGGGAGCCGTAGTCGGTCCCCTTGCAGTGGACCTCGGGCTGGAGACGGGCGAGCAGCGGCGCCGGCGAGTCGCCGGCGAAGATCACCACCCAGTCGACCGGCTCGAGCGCCGCCACCAGCTCGGCGCGCTCCACCGCCGGCACCAGCGGCCGTCCCGGGCCCTTGAGCCTGCGCACCGAGTCGTCGTCGTTGATCCCGACCGCGAGCGCGTCGGCGGTTTCCCGCGCCGCCCGCAGGTAGCGCAGGTGGCCGACGTGGAGGAGGTCGAAGTGGCCGTTGGCGAACGCCAGCCGGCGGCCGGCGCCGCGCAGCGCCGCGACCTCGCGCGCCAAGTCGTCCGCGCTCAGGACGCGGCCCACGCCAGCTCCTCGCGCGGCCGCGGGTCGGAGGCGACCGCCGCGCGCAGCTCGGCGGGGGAGACGGTGGCGGTGCCGGTCTTCATCACCACCACCCCGCCCGCGTAGTCCGCGAGCAGCGCCGCCTCGAGCGGCGTCGCCCCGGCCGCGAGCGCGAGCGCGAAGGCGCCGATCACGGTGTCGCCGGCGCCGGTGACGTCGGCGACCTGGTCGGTGCCGTGGACCGGCAGGTGGGCGGCCGAGCGCTCCTCGAAGAGGCTCATCCCCCGGCTGCCGCGGGTGATCAGCAGGAACGCGACGCCGAGCCGCCGGCGCAGCTCGGCGCCGCGGGCGCCGACGGTCGCGAGGTCGTCGCCGAGCGCGCCGCCGAGGAGCGATTCGGCCTCCTCCTCGTTGGGGGTGGCGCCGTCGGCGCCGGTCGCCTCGGCGAGCCGGTAGCGGCTGTCGCACAGCACCCGGCAGCCCGCGGGCAGGACGCGGCGGAGGTCGGGCAGGAGCGCCGGATCGGCGGCGCCGTAGCCGTAGTCGGAGAGGATCGCCACCCCGGGCGGCGCGCCGGCGGCCAGGCGGGCGAGGCCGCCGAGCAGCTCGCCGCGCTCCGCGACGCCGAGCGCCAGCCGGTCCTCGACGTCGTAGCGCACGATCTGCTGCCGGATCGCGTGGCGCCCGCCGCCGAGGATGCGCACCTTGGTCGGCGTGCGGTAGCCGGCGCGGACGAGGATCGCCGCGGTGTCGACGCCGAGCACTTCGAGCGCGGCGAGCAGGCCGCGGCCGCTGTCGTCGTCGCCGACCACCCCCACCGGCAGCGGCCGCCCGCCGAGCGCGGCGACGTTGGCCACCGCGTTGGCGCCGCCGCCGGGGGCGAGACGTTCGCCCTCCCAGGCGAGGATCAAGACCGGTGCCTCGCGGCTGATCCGCTTCGGCGTGCCGGTGATGAAGCGGTCGGCGACCAGGTCGACGACCATCGCCACCGGCCGGCCGGCCATGCGGTCGACCAGCGCCAGCAGCCGCTCGGCGGTCGGGACGGGCGCGCGCATGCGAGCGCGCATCCTACCTGCTCGCGCGCGGTGCCAACGCGCGCCAGGCCTCGATCACCGAATCCACCGGCACCGCGTCGAGGCGGTGCCAGCGCTCCCAGCCGTAGACGTCGGGCGGCCACTCCTCGGGCGGCGCCTCGGCGACCACCCGGACGCGCTCGGGCGGGCCGGGCGGGCGGTTGCGCCGCGGGTCGGCCCAGCCCGGGAGCACCACCAGCGGGCAGCCGAGCGCGGCGGCGACGTGGGCCGGGCCGCTGTCGAGGCTGAGGCAGGAATGGGCCACCGTCGCGAGCGCGAACAGCCGGTCGAGCGGCAGCTCGGCGGCGACGTTGACGACCCGGGGATCGGCGCACGCCGCGCGCAGGACGTCGACCGCGCGCGCTTCGGCCGGCGAGCCGAGCAGCAGCACCCGCGCCGCCGGCAGGTCGGCGAGCACGGCGGCGATCGCGGCGGCCCAGC
>CAZNIX010000638.1:0-2530 GCA_964573125.1 uncultured Thermoanaerobaculia bacterium | reverse complement strand
GAGGCGCCGGACCGGCCCGACACCGACGGCCAGGCGGCGCGGCTCCCCTGCGCCAACCAGCAGCCCCGGCCACGGCGGCCGAAGGCTTGCACGAGGCGGGCGGGCCGGCCCCGGCCGAGATCCGAGCGCGGCAGGAGGCGGTCCGGGAGCTGGCGCCGCGGCTCGACGACCGGCAGGAGCTGGAGCGGGCGGCACGCCGGCTCGGTGAGGCCGAGCCCGACCCGGCGCGCTTCCTCGCCTGGTGCGAGGGCGGGCGCTGGGCGCTGACCCGGCCGGGGTGGGCGTGGGCGAGCCGGGTGCTGGCGCTGCCGGCGCTCGGCGGCCTCGCCGCGCTGGTGCTCGGTCTCCTCCCCTGGTCGGTCGCGCTGCTTCCCCTGCTGCTCAACTTCTCGCTCGCCTACGCCCTGCGCCGGCGGCTCGCGGCCGCGTTCGCCGAGGTCGAGCTGGGCGCCGCCGACGCGCTCGGCTACGCGGACGCGTTGCGGGTCGCAGGCGGGATCGCGAGCGCGGGTACGGCGCCGGCGCTGCGCGCGCTCGCCGCCGGGATGAGCGCCGGCGACGAACCGGCCTGGCGCTGGATGGCGAAGCTCCGCCGCGGGATCGAGATCGCCGACGCCCGCCACGGCTCGTTCCACTTCATCCCCCAGGCGCTCGTGCTGTGGGACCTCCACGCCCTGCGCCGGCTCGACCGCTGGCGCGCCGCCGGCGGCGGCCGGGCGCGCCGCTGGCTGGCCGCGCTCGGCGAGCTGGAGGCGCTCGCCGCGCTCGCCGGCCTTGCCCACGACCAGCCGGGGTGGGCGTTCGCCGAGGTCGGGGAAGTCGAGGCCGGAGCGGCCGCCGACTCGCCCGCCGCGAGCCGGGCCGAGACCGAGGCCGAGCTGTCCGCTCCGGCGGCGGCCGGCGGGAGCCGTCTCACCTTCGACGCCCGCGCCCTCGGCCACCCCCTCCTCCCCGAGGCCACGCGGGTCGCCAACGACGTCGCCGTCGGCCCCCCCGGCGCCTTCCTGCTCGTCACCGGCTCCAACATGGCGGGCAAGAGCACGCTCCTGCGCGCAATCGGCGTCAACGCCGTCCTCGCCCTCGCCGGCGGCCCGGCGTGCGCCGAATCCCTGTCCCTGCCGCCGCTGATGCTCGCCACCAGCATGCGCACCGACGACTCGCTCGCCGCCGGCGTCTCGCGCTTCATGGCCGAGGCGCTGCGTATCCGCGCCGTGGTCGCCGCCGCCGAGGCGGCGCGCCGCGACGGCCGCGCGCTCCTCTACGTGCTCGACGAGGCGCTCGCCGGCACCAACGCCCGTGAGCGCCGGGCCGCGCTGCGTCGCGTCCTCGCCCGCCTGCTCGCCGCGGGCGCGATCGGCGCCGTCGCCGGCCACGACCTCGAGCTGGCCGACACCCCCGACCTCGCCGCCGCCGCCCGCCCGGTCCACTTCCGCGAGACCCTCCACCCCCGCGCCGAGGGCGGCCCACGGATGACCTTCGACTACCTCCTCCGCCCGGGCCTCGCGACCACCAGCAACGCGCTCGAGCTCATGGAGCTGCTCGGCCTGGGCGGCGACGGCGGGCCCGGCAGCGGGAGCGCGCCCGGCGGCGAGCCGAGCCGGCCGGGCACGGCCGCGGGAGGAGGAGCGGCCGCGCGATCCGACGAAGGACGCCGCCCGTGAAGCGCCGCCGCCTCCACCGCGCGACCTTCCTCGCCGCCGGCCTCTACAACCTCGCCTGGGGGCTCTGGGCGGTGGTCGACCCGGGCTGGCTCTTCCGCTGGTCGGGCATGGCGCCGCCGCGCTACCGCGAGATCTTCGCCTGCCTGGGCATGGTCATCGGCCTCTACGGGCTGCTCTACCTGGATGTCGCCCGCCGCCCCGAGCACGGCCGCCTGATCGCCGCCGTCGGCCTGGCCGGCAAGGTCCTCGGCCCGCTCGGCTGGCTCGTGCTCCACCTGCGCGGCGACTGGCCGCTCGCGAGCGGCGTCCTGGTCCTGACCAACGACCTCGTCTGGTGGCTGCCGTTCGGGCTCTACCTGGCCGACAGCCGCGTGGCGGCGACCGCGGCGGCCAAGTCCACGAGGTAGCATGAGGCGCGAGCCGGCCTACTTCGCACGGCTCGCCGACTTCCTCCGCACCGCGTGGGACCCGTGGCGGGCTGCTGGCAGCGCGCCGAGCCTTCTGGGTACGCTCCGCGCCCCTCGGAGGCTCCGGGACGATCTCGAATCGCGATCGGCGGGTCGCCGGCGGCGCTCCCGACAGCGTCTCGCGGCGAGGCGGGGAGCGGCCGGTTCAGAAGAAACGAAGCGGCCTTCAGTCGACCCGCCCCGCGCACTCCCCCGGGTTGCTGCACGGCGGGCCGCCGCCGCATTCGGCGGGGGAGTCGCAGGGGGCGAGGGCGAGGCAGTCGCCGGTGGCGTCGCAGCCGGCATCGGCGCCGAGGGCGGAGGCGGCGGCGGTGGCGACCGGAAGCGGTGCGGCCGCGGCCGGCGCCGGCGTTTCGGGAGCGCGCGCCAGCCAGGCGGCCCCGAGGCCGGCGGCGACCAGGG
>CAZNIX010000637.1:0-2541 GCA_964573125.1 uncultured Thermoanaerobaculia bacterium | reverse complement strand
AGAACGTCGATGGACTCCTCGAGAAGGCGGGCAGCGAGCGGGTGCTCGAGCTGCACGGGACGGCGCTGCGCGCGCGCTGCACGCGCTGCGACTACAGCGAGCCGATGGCGGCGGCGCTCGCGCGCTCGCCGGCGGCGCCGCCCGCCTGCGCCTGCGGCGGCATGCTGCGGCCGGCGGTGGTCTGGTTCGGCGAGCCGCTGCCGCCCACGCTGCGGGAAGCCGCCGAGGCCGCCGGCGCCGCCGATCTGTTCGTCTCGGCGGGGACCTCGGCGCAGGTGTTCCCGGCCGCGGGGCTGATCGAGATCGCGTACCGGGCCGGCGCCTGCGTGATCGAGGTCAACCCCGAGGCGACGGCGTTCTCGCGCCTCGCCCACCTGCGCGTCGCGGCGCCCGCCGGCGAGGCGCTGCCGGCGCTCGCCGAGGCGTTCGAGCGCTGCCGGTCGGGGGCGCGATGATCGCCGAGGTGAAACGCGCGGAGCGGCCGGCCGAGGAGCTGGCGGTCGTCCGCGCCGAGATGATCCGCGAGCTGCCGCGCGAGGAGCGGCCGCGCGAGCGGCTGCTCGCCCGCGGCTGCGAGGCGCTGTCGGACGCGGAGCTGCTCGCGGTGCTCCTGCGCACGGGACGGCCGGGCACCTCGGCGCTGTCGTTTGCGCGGCGGCTGCTCGAGGAGGCCGGCGGCCTGGTCGGCCTCGCGGGCTCGGACCCGCGCTCGCTGCGCCGCCCCGGTCTCGGGCCGGCCAAGGCGGCGAGCGTGCTCGCGGCGATCGAGGTCGGCCGGCGGCTGGCGCGCTCGGAGCTGCCCCAGCGCCAGCCGCTGTCGCGCCCGGCCCAGGTCGCGCGCTACCTCGACCTGCGCTACGGCCACCTCGGCCAGGAGGTCATGGGCGCGCTCTACTGCGACGCCCGCCACCGCCTGCTCGCCGAGCGGGAGCTCTTCCGCGGCACCTTGCACCGGGCGGCGGTCGAGCCGCGTGAGGTGCTCAAGGAGGGGCTCTTGCGCGGCGCCGCCGCGGTGGTGCTGTTCCACACCCACCCGAGCGGCGACCCGGCGCCGAGCCGCGAGGACCTGTTGTTCACCCGGCGCATGGCGCGCGCCGGCGAGGTGATCGGCCTGCACCTGGTCGACCACCTGGTGGTCGGCCGCGGCGGCGCCTGGGTGTCGCTGCGCGAGCGCGGCGGCTGGTAGGCCCCGTGGTAGCTTGCCGGCCGATGGACGCCGGCCCGGACGCCCCTTGCGAGCCCCGCGACTACCACCTCGACTGCCCGAGCGGCCTCGCCGGCGACATGTTCCTCGGCGCCTGTCTCGACCTCGGCATGCCGCTGGCGGTGATCGCGGACGCGGTGGCAAAGCTGGCGCTGCCCGGCGTGACGGTCGAGGCGCGCAAGGCCCGGCGCGGCGGCCTCGCCGGCACCCGCTTCCGGGTGCTCGTCGACGGCGCGCCGGTCGAAGGGCCGGACCCGGAGGAGGAGGGCGGGGAGCCGGGGTCTCACCACGCGCAGGGCCACGGCCGCTCCCTGGCCGAGATCGAGCGCCTGATCGGGGACAGCGCGCTCGACGCCCCGATCCAGGAGCGGTCGCTGCGCCTCTTCCGGCGGCTGGGCGAGGCCGAGGCGGCCGCGCACGGCGTGGCGGTCGCGGACGTGCACTTCCACGAGCTGGGGGCGGTCGACTCGATCGTCGACCTCGTCGGCGCGGCGGCGGCGGTCGAGCATCTGCGGCCGGCGCGGCTGACCTGCGGACGAGTCAACGTCGGCGGCGGCACGGTCGGCACCGCTCACGGCACGCTTCCGGTGCCGCCGCCGGCCGCCGCGGCGCTGCTCGCCGGGGTGCCGGTCTACGGCACCGCGGCGGGCGAGCTGGTCACCCCCACCGGCGCGGTGCTCCTCGCCGAGCTGGTCGACGCGTTCGAGGAGTTGCCGCCGATGGCGCTCGAGGCGACCGGCCTCGGCCACGGCCGGCGCGAGATCGCGGGCTGGCCGAACAGCGCGCGCCTGCTGCGCGGGCGGCGCCTCGGCGCGCCGGCTGCGGCCGGCCGCGGCCGCGTGGTCGTGATCGAGAGCGAGATCGACGACCTGCCGGGCGAGGGCTTCGGCCACCTGATGGAGCGCCTGCTCGAGGCCGGCGCGCTCGACGCCTACTTCACGCCCGTGCAGATGAAGAAGAGCCGGCCCGGCACCCTGGTCACGCTGCTCTGCCGGCCCGAGCGGCTCGACGAGCTGGCGGCGCTGCTGCTCGCCGAGTCGGGCGCGCTCGGCTGCCGCTGGCACGAGGCCTGGCGGCTCGAGGCCGAGCGCGAAAGCGGCGAGGTCGCGACCCGCTTCGGCGCCGTGCGCGTCAAGCGCGCGCGGCTCGCCGGCCGGCCGCTCGCCGCCGCACCGGAGTACGAGGACTGCCGGCGCCTCGCGCGCGCCGCCGGCGTGCCGTGGCGCGAGGTCTACGGCGCCGCGCTGGCGGCGCTCGCGGCGGAGGGCGGGGCGTGATCGACGGCTGCGGCGAGGCCGAGACCCCCGGAGGCCGGGACGTGATCGGTGGCGGTGGCA
>CAZNIX010000636.1:0-2544 GCA_964573125.1 uncultured Thermoanaerobaculia bacterium | reverse complement strand
GGCGCCTCCCCCCCGGCCGCCGGCTCGACCGCGCGGGCGCCGAGGTCGTAGACCACCCCGCGGCCCCCCTCCTGGACGGTGCCGATCGGCCACGCCCGCTGCCCCGCCGCGCGCAGGGCGGCGAGCACCTCGCGCAGCGCGGCGGGCGCGACCACCGCGACCATGCCGACGCCCATGTTGAACACGCGCAGCATCTCCTCGCTGTCGACGCCGCCGCGCTCCTGCAGCCAGTGGAACAGCTCCGGGATCTCCCAGCTCCCGACCCGGATCTCGGCCCGGCAGCCGCGCGGCAGCACCCGCGGCAGGTTGTCGGTCAGCCCGCCGCCGGTGACGTGGGCGAGCGCGTGGAGGCCCGGGTGGCGGAGCAGCGGCGCCAGCGGCCGCAGGTAGGAGAGGTGGGGCGCGAGCAGCTCGGCGCCGACCGTCGGCCGGCGCCGGCCGCGCCGCTCGGCCCAGGGCGCCGGGTCGTCGATGCCGAACCCCTGCTCCTCGAAGACGATCCGGCGCGCCAGCGAGTAGCCGTTGGTGTGGAGGCCCGACGACGGCAGGCCGACCAGGACGTCGCGCGGCTCGACCCGCGAGCCGTCGAGGATCGCGGCGCGGTCGACCAGGCCGACGATGAACCCGACCAGTTCGTAGTCGCCGGGTTGGTAGAAGCCGGGCATCTCGGCGGTCTCGCCGCCGAGCAGCGCGCAGCCGTTGTCTTTGCACGCCGCCGCCAGCCCGCCGACCAGCTCGACCATCTTCGCCGGCTCGAGCGCGCCGGCGCCGACGTAGTCGAGGAAGAACAGCGGCCGCGCCCCCTGGACCAGGACGTCGTTGAC
Source organism: uncultured Thermoanaerobaculia bacterium (assembly GCA_964573125.1). GTDB lineage: Bacteria > Acidobacteriota > Thermoanaerobaculia > Multivoradales > JBCCEF01 > CAVSQV01. The sequence continues at coordinate 1,720 of CAZNIX010000636.1, read as the reverse complement.
GCAGTGGTTGACGAGATCGCGCCCGACGGTCGAGAAGTCGCCCGCCATCCGCGCCACCGCCAGCTTGGTGCCGACGCCGTCGGCCGAGGCGACCAGCACCGGCTCGTCGATCCCCGCGAGGTCGGGCCGGTAGAGGCCGCCGAAGCCGCCGATCTCGGACAGCACGCCGGGGGTGAAGGTGCGGCGGGCGAGCTTCTTGACCTCGGCGAGCGCGCGCTCCTGGGCGTCGATGTCGACGCCGGCGCGGGCGTAGGCGCTCTGGCTTGATCGAGGGGGGCTGTTCCAGCCCCCCTCCCCCGCAGGAGCGCGGTCCTGCGGGGTCCCGCCCTCGAGGCGCGCGTTGTCCTGCTGCGAACGGTGTTCGCTCCGACTCATCCCTCACAGCCTATACCCGCCGCAGCGCCATCACCGTCAGGTCGTCGCCCGCGGCGCCGCCGCCGGTGAACGCGGCGACATCGGCCAGGCAGGCCTCGACCAGCTCGGCCGCGGTGGCGCCGTCGGCGTGCTCGAGCACCGCCGCGACGCGCTCGCCGCCGTACTCCTCGCCGTCGGCGTTGCGGCTCTCCGACAGGCCGTCGGTGTAGAGCACCAGCGCGTCGCCGGGCGCGAGCCGCAGCCGCTCGACCTCGTAGTGGGCGCCGCAGAACAGCCCGAGCGGCAGGCCGCCGGCGGTGAGCGCGCGCACCCGCCCGCCAACGCGCAGCAGCGGCGACCAGTGGCCGGCGTTGCCCAGCTCGACGCCGCCGTCGCCGTCGAGCCGGCCGATCACCGCGGTCGCGTAGTGGCTGGCGAGCGTGCTCTCGCAGAACATCCGGTTGGCCGCGCCGAGCAGCTCGGCGAGCGACGAGCCGCCGGCGGCGAGGCCGCGCAGGATCGCCTGCAGGTGCGCCATCAGGATCGACGCCGAGATCCCCTTGCCCGAGACGTCGCCGAACGCGAAGTAGGCGCCGCCGTCCACCGGCACCAGGTCGACATAGTCGCCGCTGACCGGCCCCGCCGGCCGGTAGCGGTAGCCGAGGTCCCAGCCCGGCAGCGACAGCTCGCACCCGGGCAGCAGCGCCGCCTGGATGCGTGCCGCGGTCTCCAGATCGCGCTCGAGGTCGCGCCGCTGGCTCACGGTCAGATGGTCGATGCAGAACCGGACCAGCGGGTCGGCGGCCAGGCGATCGGCCTCGATCGGATCGCCGCAGACGTCGCACAGACCGTAGGAGCCGGCCTCGACCTGCGCCAGCGCGCGGTCGACCTGCGCGAGCAGCTCGACCAGGCCGGAGTCGGCGGCCGCGGCGGAGGCCGCCTGCAGCCGGGCGCGGCGGTCGAAGAGCTGCTCGCGAAGCTGAGCGTCGGTCACGGTGGTCATGATTCCAACTCCTTCTTCGGGCTTCGTGGCATGTGGCCGTCCCGCGTCACCGAGATGGTAGGACTCCCGCAGGACGACGTCCGGCCGTTTTCGGACCGGATCACCCGGCTCGCGTCGCGGGTGGCCGCTCGGACTCCCTAACCGGTCAAAAGTCTAGCACAGGTTATAATCCGAGCGTGGACGCGTCGCCGGCAGCGATCCGCTTCGACCTCGGCGGCGGCGTGCCGTGCCTCGACCTCGCGAACACGCTCAGCGGCCGCGGCGGCGGCGCGCCGCTCGACCGGCTGCGCGGCTACCCGGAGCTGATCGCCTGGGGGCTGCAGGGCGGGCTCGTCGACGCCGACACCGCGGCGCGGCTCCGGC
>CAZNIX010000635.1:0-2545 GCA_964573125.1 uncultured Thermoanaerobaculia bacterium | reverse complement strand
GGCCGCCGCGGCCGCCGGCGAGACCGCCGCCGCCCCGGCCGGCGCCGAGGCCGCCGGCGAAGCCTGGCTGGCGCGCAACCGCGGCGCCGTCGAGCGCATCGAGCGCCTGCTCGACGAGCTGCGCGCCGCCCCCGAAGTCGACCTCGCCCGCCTCACCGTCGCCAGCCACCAGCTCCGGCAGCTCGCGGAGGGTTGACGCGGAGCGGGTCGCGCCCACGTCGCTTCGGCGCTCCCTGGCGGGCGCCGAGGGCGCACGGTCCACCCTCGCGCGGCTCGGCGACCGTGCTCCCAGCGTCGCCCGCCGTGCGTCCCGATCCCGTTTCGGCAGTCTTCATGCAGGTTTAGCCCCGGCCGGTGCTATCATGCGCAGGTTTTCGCTCCGCCGATCGCCGAGCAGGAGGCCGCCATGGCGCTGACGCCGCTGGAGATCCAGAAGACCCGCTTCGCGCAGCGGATGCGTGGCTACGACCCCCAGGAGGTCGAGAGCTTCCTCTCGCTGGTCGCCGAGGAGATGACCCACGCGCTGGCCGAGATCGAGCGCGTCGAGCGCGAGAACCGCTTCCACCGCAAGCGGCTGGAGGACGCCGAGCAGCGCGAGCACCAGCTCCAGCAGACGCTGCTGCGCGCGCAGAAGGTCTCCGACGAGATCACCGACGCCGCCAAGCGCGAGGCCAAGCTGATGGTCCAGGAGGCGGAGATGGCGGGCGACAAGATCGTCCAGCAGGCGCTCGAGCGCGCGGCGACGCTCGAGAAGCGGATCGAGGAGCTGCGCCTCGGCCGCCGCGACCTGCAGCTCCGGCTCAAGAACGCGGTCGAGCTGTTCGCCCACCTCCTCGAGAACGACATCGAGGACGAGCGCAGCACGGCGGTCGTGCGCACGATGACCCGCAAGCCGGGCGCCTAAGCCAGTGGCGGCGGACACGCGCCCACAGGCGCGCGGCGGCGGAGCCGCCGATCTGCTCATCACCGGCCTCGCCGAGGTCGCCACCCCGCGCGGTCGTGCGCCGCTCGCCGGCCGCGCGCAGCGCGAGGTGGCGCGGCTGCCCGGCGCCGAGGTGCTCTGCCGCGACGGCCGGATCGCGTTCGTCGGCCCGCCCGCGGAGCGCCGGCGCCGCTTCGGCGAGCTGCCCGGCGCCGAGCGGCTCGACGGCGCCGGCGGCACGCTCGTGCCCGGCTTCGTCGATCCCCACACCCACCTGCCGTGGGCGGGCGACCGCGCCGGCGAGTTCGCCCGCCGCCTCGCCGGCGCGACCTACCAGGAGATCGCCGCCGAGGGCGGCGGCATCCTGGCCACGGTCGCCGCCACCCGCGGCGCGTCCGAGGACGAGCTGGCGGCGCGCATGCTGCCGCGGATGGACCGCATGCTCGCCGGCGGCACGACCACCGCCGAGGCCAAGAGCGGCTACGGCCTTTCGCTCGAGGACGAGCTGAAGCAGCTCCGGGCGGTCGCGCGCGCCGCGGCCGAGCACCCGCTCGACCTCGTGCCGACGCTGCTCGCCGCCCACGAGGTGCCGCCCGAGCACCGCGCCGCGCGCGGCCGCTATCTCGACCTGGTGTGCGCGGAGATCGTCCCCGCGGCGGCGGCGGCCGGGCTCGCCCGCTTCTGCGACGTCTTCTGCGAGCAGGGGGTGTTCAGCGCCGAGGAGTCGCGGCGGGTGCTCGCGGCGGGCGCCCGCCACGGCCTCGCCCCCCGCCTCCACGCCGACGAGTTCGCGGCCTCGGGCGGCGCCGAGCTGGCCGCCGAGCTGAGCGCGATGTCGGCCGACCACCTGGTCGCGGTCTCCGACGCCGGCATCGAGGCGCTCGCCGCCGCCGGGGTGACCGCGGTGCTGCTGCCCGGCACGAGCTTCTTCCTGATGAAGCACCGCTGGGCGCCGGCGCGGCGGCTGATCGCGGCCGGCGTGCCGGTGGCGCTCGCCACCGACTGCAACCCCGGCTCCTCGAACACCGAGTCGATGCCCGCCGTGCTGCGGCTCGCGGTCTTCGAGCTGGGTCTCTCGGTCGAGGAGGCGCTCGCCGCCGCCACCCTCAACGCCGCCTGCTGCCTCGGCCTCGGTGCCGAGATCGGCTCGGTCGAGCCCGGCAAGCGCGCCGACCTGGTCGTGCTCGACGAGCCCGACTTGCTCCACCTCGCCTACCACTTCGGCGTCGACCCGGTGGCCGCGGTGGTCAAGGCCGGCCGCGTGGTCTATCGCCGCGCGACGCCCGACCGCGGCGGCGCGCGCAGCGGCTGAGCCCGCCGCCGCCTCCCCTCCGACTCGTCTTTTCCCCCGCCGTGCCGTCCGCGCGGGGGACCCCGCGAGGCCCTGTCTCAAAAAATTTGCATCTGCGCACAGCACATAGTGTGTAGATAATTTATTCAAGTATACGTATTCACACCGTAAACAGTGGATCTCGGGAGGAGGTAGCCATGAACACCGATGCTCGCCGCCGCCCCGCCGCCGAGCCGCACCGCCGGTCCTCCGAACTCCGCGTCCGCGGGCCGCTGCGCGTCGCCGCCGTGGCGCTCGCGGCGGTGCTCGCCGCGGCTGCGGGCGCGGCGGCG
>CAZNIX010000634.1:0-2549 GCA_964573125.1 uncultured Thermoanaerobaculia bacterium | reverse complement strand
CGATCGCGGCCGGGACGGCGGCGCCCGCCCGCGTCGGCGGGGCGCGGTCGACGCGTCCGGAAGGGCTGGGGAGTTCGGCGCGGGCGCCGCCGATCAAGCCGCGCCGTTGACCGTGCGCTCGCCCGCGACCACCGGCCGCTCCGCCGGCGCCTGGTGCCCGTTCAGCGCCGGCGAGCTGCCGCGCGAGCAGAGCCGCGACGACGCCGGCTCGCTGGTGCTCGACTCGCCGCCGCTCGCCGAGCGCCTGGAGATCCTCGGCGAGCCGGTCGCCGAGCTGGAGCTGTCCGCCGACCGCCCCGGCGGGCTGGTCGCCGCGCGCCTGTGCGGCGTCGCGCCGGACGGCACGTCGGCACGCGTCACCTACGGCCTGCTCGATCTCGGCGAGGACGTCGGCCGGCGCCGGGTCCGAATCCCGCTCGAGGCGACCGCCCACTCGTTCCCACCCGGCCACCGCATCCGGCTCGCGATCTCGACCGCCTACTGGCCGATCGCCTGGCCCTCGCCGGCGCCGGTGACGCTCACCCTCCACGGCTGGTTGCTCGAGCTGCCCGCGCGGCCGCCGCGCCCGGAGGACGCCGGCCTGGCGCCGTTCGGCCCGGCCGAGGCGGCGCCGGAGCCGGAGATGGTCGACCTCGCCGACGAGCACCCCCGGCCGCGGCCGGCGCCCGACCTCGACCCGGCGGTCACCGAGCTGGTCTTCTCCACCGGGTTCGACGCCGCCGGCGAGCCGGTCCTGACCCGCTACCCCGCGATCGCGCTCGACGCCGGCCACGGCTTCGAGGTGCGCTTCCGCCTCCGCGACGGCGACGCGATCGCCGCCGAGACCGAGATGCGCCAGCGCCGGACGCTGCGCCGCGGCGACTGGTCGGTGAGGATCGAGACCCTCGCCCACCTCGAACAGGACGCCGAAGGCCTCCGCCTGCGCGGCCGCCTCGAAGCGTGGGAGCGTGGGGAGCGGGTCTGCCGACGGGAGTGGGATCGCCGACTGCCTCGGGACTGACGCCAGGCGGCTCGACGACCGCCGTCATGTCGATGGCGGCCATCACTCGCGCATCGGGGCGTGGTGCGATGCTGGCGACTCCTCCGCCCCAGTTCCATCTGGAAGAGGAAACACCAGATGGTGGTCACGGAGCCATGCCTTGCCCACGAGCTGGGCGCTGGGACAGCGGCGACGCATCTGGACGGAGTCCATGTTGGAGCCATAGGCGAAGTAGAGGAGGTGCGGTTCCTGGACCAGCTCGGCCACGGCAGTTCTCTACCTTGTCATGACGTTGCCGGCGAGAAGAGTGCGCCCGCCGCCAGGCAGTCGCACAGCCGGCGGTAGACCCGCTCGAGGTCGCGCCGCCGGGGGTCGGGGCCGAGGGCGGCGAGGATGCGGCGGGCGAGCGGGCCCTGTTCGAGCAGGACCGCGAGCGGCTCGTCCCAGGCGCCGGCGTCGAGCAGGCCGGCGGCGGCGGCGGCCTCGGCGAGGTGACGCCAGACCTCGCCCGCCGGCCGCGGCTCGGCGGGCAGGCCGAACACGCGCAGCAGGTCCGCCTCGCCGACCGCCGCGCGCTCGCCGTCGCGGATGCACCGCCGCAGCAGCGCCGCGAGCGGCGCCACCGCCAGCGCCTGCAGGTCGGCGAGCGGCGCCCAGCGCTCGCAGGCGAGCAGCTTGAGCGCGGCGACCGTCAGCGCCGCCACCGCGAGGTCGGCGCGCGGGCACTCCTGGGCGTCGATCACCCGGATCTCGATCGAGCCGCGGCCGAAGCGGGCGATCGCGCCGCGCGAGTTGAGGTACTCGTGGTGGAAGATCCCCGCCGGGTCGTGGGGCGCGATCTCGCGCCTGATCGGCGCGAAGATCACCCGCTCGTAGTCGGCCTCGGTGTAGACCGGCTCGGGGACGACCGCGCCGCCGACCGCGGGCGCCTTGGCGGCGTTGCCGCGGTAGGCCTCCATTCGGTTGTCGAGCAGGCCGGTGATCCGCCCCTCGACCACCGGCGAGGAGGCGGCGATCGCGGGCAAGAGCGGCAGCACGGCGCGCACCGCGGCGTGGAGGCGGCCGAACTCCTCGTCGCCGGCGAACGGCAGGTTGAGGTGGACGGCCTGGAGGTTCGACCAACCGTGGCCCGAGCAGCCGAAGACGCGGTCGAAGAGGTCGTAGATCTCGCTGTGCTCGTGCGGCCAGAGGACGGTCTCGCGCGCCGGGTCCATCCACGGGTGCATGCCGGTCGGCATCAGCCGGCCGCCGAGCGGCGCCAGGATCGCGTCGATCCGCGCCACGCTCTCCTGGAACTGCGCCGGCAGCGGCGCGAGCGCGGGCGCCGGGCCGGTGGTCTTCAGCTCGACGACGTGGAGCACCAGCTCGTTGGACCACGAGATCGCGCCGAGGTCGACCTCGGACTCCCAGCGGCCGGCGACCGCCCGCAGCACCTCGTCGGTCTTGGGCAGGACGTCGAGGGTCGCGGCGTCGACCAGCATGTACTCGAGCTCGATGCCGAACGCCTGCCACAGGCGCAGGCGGCGCGCCGCGGCGAAGGGCGCGCCCGCCGGCGCGGCCGCGGCGGCGT
>CAZNIX010000633.1:0-2562 GCA_964573125.1 uncultured Thermoanaerobaculia bacterium | reverse complement strand
CGGCCGCGCTCGCCGCGCCGGCCGCGCCGCCTTCTTCCGGCGCGGACGGGGCGGCGCCGCCGGCCGCCGCCACCTCGACCTCGGCGCGGTGGACGTCGCCGCCGTTGCGCTCCGAGAACCAGGCGACGTGCTCGAACACCGGGTCGAGCTCGAGCCGGTACCGGCCGGGGGTCGCGGGCGCGACCACCCGCTGGCGCACCGCGACCGCGCCGCCGGGGGGCACCGGCAGCGCCAGCTCGGTGCGCTCGCCGTCCCACACCACCACCTCGCCGTCGAGTGCGCGCCAGTGGTAGGCGAGCCGCACCCGCGCCGCGCCCCCGGCGGCGGTCCACGAGTGGGCGCTGGCGTTGGCCAGCTCGGTCGCGACCTCGAACTCCGCGCCGGCCGCCACGCGCTCCGGCACCTGCACCCGCCCCCAGCGCAGCGCGTAGACGTCGCGCTCGAGGCCCTCGCCGCGGCCGAGGTAGGTCAGCTCGGCGCCGACCGCGAAGCCCTCCTCGATCCCCTCCGGGACCGGGAAGTACGGGCAGGGCTCGGGCGGGAAGCGCCGGGTCCAGCTCCGCACCCGGCCGCGCTCGGCGTCTACCGTCAGGCGGTAGGCGTACTGGGCGGCGTCGCCCCGCCGGCGCACGCGGTCGGCGCCGCCGGGCGCCAGCTCGACCAGCCACTGCTCGCCGGCGCCGAGGACGCGCTCGGCGCGGGCGTCGCCCAGCTCGACCCGGACGCGGTTGTCCGGGGCGTAGCTCCCGACCCGGAAGCGGGCGCGCTCGACCGGCTCCCCGGCGAGCAACCACAGCTCGACCGACGTTCCGCCGTGGACCCAGAGCTGCTCGCCGCGCGGCAGCACGACGTCCTTGCGCCCGAGCAACGACGCCGCGCCCATCGGCACCCGGTGGTAGCCGGGAACCTCGCGCAGCTCCAGCTCGAGCGGGAAGAGCCGGAACGGGGCGTTGCGCACGTGCCACTGGAGGGTCGGCTCGGGGACGCCGGCGCCGAACGGCGACAGCAGCACCGGCCCGAGGAAGAGCCCGCCGAGCAGGTAGCCGGCGGGGATCAGCCAGCGCGGCGACAGCCGGGAGACCAGGAACAGGAAGCCGGGGTAGGCGACGACGAAGTAGCGGTTGCCGACGAAGCCGCCGCCCCCCTGCCAGTTGTGGGGAATGAAGAGCAGGAAGAACAGCGCCACGCCGGCGAGCGCGGCGGCGAGCACCCAGCTCCGCGCCGCGCGCCGGCCGTGGATCAGGAACAGCGCGAGCGCCGCGAGCGTGAACGGGAAGTAGAGGAAGAGGCCGGTGTGCCGCCCCCACAGGAAGTGACCGGCGCTCGCCGCCAGCTCGCCGGGCTCGACCTCGGGGAGCTGGAATATCCAGCTCCAGGCGCCGAGGGTCGGGCTCGCCCAGGGCGCCGAGCCGCCGCCCGGCCCGGGACCGATCGGCACCACCCCGGGCTCGCACACCGTCACCCCCTGGCGCTCGACCCCGAGGTAGGAGGTCGGGTGGCCGGTGAGCGCCACCGCCAGCCCGGCGGCCGCCAGGAGCGCCAGCGCCGCGCCGCCGAGCCACGCCGCCGCCGGCCCCCAGCGCCGCCGGCGCAGGAGGTCGAACAGCACCGGCAGTCCGAACGCGGCGAACATCGGCTTGTGGTAGACCGCGAACGCGAGCGCCGCGCCCGAGAGCGCGGCCGCCGCCACCCCCTGCGGCCGCCAGCGGCCGCCGCCCTCGGCACCCTCCTGGCGGCCGCGGTCGAGGCCGAAGTAGAGCGCCGCGGTCACCGCCGCCATGTTCGCGACCTCGGGCTGGAGCCAGAACGCGTAGGCGAAGCCGGTGCTGACCAGGAAGAACCCGGCCGAAAACAGCGCCGCCGGCCCCGGCTCGTTCCACCGCCCCAGCCAGACCGCGCCGAGCGCGACCATGCCCAGGGTCAGCAGCACGTTGAGCCAGAGCATGCCGTTGGCGCCCCAGAGGGCGACGAACGGCGCCGCGAGCAGCGAGTAGAGGTAGGGCTTGCCGTAGTAGACCGACCGCCAGCCGTCGTCGGTCATCACGATCAGGTTGCGCACCGACTGATAGGGGAACTCCCGGAACACCCGCTCGGTGTCTTCGGGACCGAGGCGCAGGTCGCGGTCGAACGCGAGGCTCTGCGCCATCATGTAGTAAGCCGCCTCGTCGGCCTTGAGGGTCGCCGGCAGCCCCGGCTTGACCAGGGTCAGCGGGAAAGCGGCCAGGAACAGGAAGAGGCAGACCAGCCCGAGGGTGGCGCGGCGGCCCATGGGCGCCGAGTCTACCGGAGGGCTCGGCGCCGCCGGGCCGCGCCGCCGGCGGCCGCCGCCGCCAGCGCCTCAGATCGAAGCCGAACCTCCCGCCGGCGCCGGCCCCGCTGCGACGCCGCCCGCTCCCGTTAGACTGCCGCGCGTGGAGAACGCGCCGTCCGGCCCCGACTACTGGCTGCACGTCACCCCCGCCGAGGGCCCGCCCTTCGACCGCCCGCTGACCGAGGGCGAGCTGATCGTCGGGCGGGCGGCGGAGTGCGACCTCGCGCTCGCCGACCCGTTCCTCTCGCGCC
>CAZNIX010000632.1:0-2564 GCA_964573125.1 uncultured Thermoanaerobaculia bacterium | reverse complement strand
CGTGCGCCTCCTCGAGACGCCGGAGCTGACGGCTCCGGCGCTCTGGCCCGGCCGCCGGTGGCCGGCTCGGCTCCCCGGGACCTCGGCCGCCGCGCCGGCGCGTCGGCCGGGGCAATGGTGGCCGTGGTCCCTCCTCTCCGCGGCCGGCGGCGGAGCGCAGGCCTCCGGCCGTGGCCGGCCGGTGCCGGCGATCCTGCTCCCCGCCGGCCGCTGGCGCGCTTGGACGGCCGACGAGCTGCGCTACGTGCTGCTCCACGAGCTGGCGCACCTGCGCCAGGGGGACGGCCCGGCGCGGCGGCTCGAGGGCCTGCTCGTCGCGCTCCACTGGTTCAACCCGCTCGTCCATCTGGCCGCGCGGCGCGCCCGCGCCGATTGCGAGCCGGCGTGCGACGCGCTGGCACTCTCCCGCCTCGGCCGTGGCGAGCGCGCCGGCTACGGCCGCGCCCTGATCCGCGCCGCCGAGCGCGCCCGTGTCCAAGTTCCCCTGCCCGGCGTGGTCGGAATGGCCGACCACGGCCACCAACTCCGAAGGAGGATCACGATGATCGCCGACGACCGACCCACTCCACGCTGGCGCGCCGCCGCGCTCGCAGCCCTCGCCGCTCTGCTCGCGATCGCCGCTTGGACCGACGTCCGCGCCGTGGCGGGCCCGCCGCCCGCCGCCGCCGTGGCCGTCGCTGCGTCTACGGATCACGAACAGCAGGCGGTCAGCGTCCAGCACTGCCGCGAGGTCGGGGTCGCGATGTACGCGTGGATGACCGACCGCCGCGACCCCGACAAGAACGCCAGCGAGGAGACCACCGAGGAGATGTCGGGAGAGTCCGCCGACTGGAGCAAGTGCCCGCCGATCTCCTACGACGAGCTGTCGAAGCTGCTGGTCGGCAACTACATCCAGGAGCTGCCGCGCACCGACGGCTGGGGGCACGGACTCGAGTACTGCCTCGACCGCGAGCGGCCCGGTTCCGCCCGGTACGTGGTGGGCGTCCGCAGCCCGGGCCGCGACGGCCGCTGGCAGGGCGACGTCTACCCGATCGGCCGCTTCGCGCCCGCGGAGGTCGACCGCGATCTGGTCTGGGTCGACGGCTACTTCATCACCTGGCCGGAGCGCGAGTGAGGGTCGAACCGGGGGCCGCGAGGCTTGCACTACATCCCACGGCGTGGTGTTACCCGTCCGTCCCCCGGCCCGCTTCGCTATTTCTCGCGCACCCCTGCGGTCGAGGCGCCGCGCAGCAGGCCGCGCAGCTCCGAGAGCGGCCGCTCCGGCACCAGCGATATCACGCCGCCCTTGGCCACCACCTGCAACCGCTGCCCCTTGTGAATCGGGAGCTCGCGGCGGATCTCCTTGGGGATGACCACCTGGTACTTCGGTGAGACGATCGCCTCCGCCATGGTTGTCTCCTACCAGTCCTCGATCGACAGAAGCAGTGTACCCCGGTTGTCACCGGCCGGCGGAGCCGCCTTCTCAACGCGGTGCGTGAGCCGATGCCGGCTCCAGGCGTTAGAATGAGCGGGCTGCCGGGAGAACGCGATGGCGACCGTCACGCTGGAACTGCCCGAGAAGCTCCTCACGGACCTCAACCGCTCGCCCGAAGAGGTCGAAAAGGACGTGCGCCTGGCGGCGGCCATCGAGTGGTATCGCTCGGAGCTGATCTCTCAAGGACGGGCCGCGGAGCTGGCGGGTATCCCCCGCGCCAGCTTCCTCGACGAGCTGGCGCGGCGGAAGATCGACGTCTTCGCCGTCGACCTCGAGGAACTGCGAGCGGAGATCGGGCTTGCCTAGCCCCGGCCCTCCGGTCTCCGACGCCTCCCCGCTCATCTTCCTCGCCCGCGCCAACGAGCTGTCCCTGCTCCGGGTCATCGCGGAGATCGTGCTCGTCCCGCGCGCGGTCGTCCGGGAGATCGAAGCCAAGGGCGAACAAGACGTTGCGGCTCAGGCGCTCCGGGAGAGCACATGGCTCGAGATCGTCGAACCCGCCGCTCCACCTCCCGAGATCCGGCAGTGGGACCTCGGCAAGGGTGAGGCGGCCGTGCTCACCTGGGCGTGGTGTCATCCCGGTACGCTGGCGATCATCGACGACCGCGAGGCACGGCGTTGCGCCCGCTCAATCCAGGTGCCTCTGATCGGGACAGTCGGCATCGTGCTGAAGGCGAAGTCTCAGGGGCTGGTCCCCGCGGCCCGCCCGGTGATCGAGCGACTCCTGGACGGCGGCATGTACCTCTCCCGCCAAGTGATCGACTCGGCGCTCGCGTTGGTCGGCGAGTGAGGCCTCGCGCTACATGCCGAACCGCGTGCGCGCCGCGGCGAGGACCTGCTCGTCGATCACGGCGTGGCCCTCGCTGCGGGCGTAGTGCTCGATGCCCTGGCGGGCCATCGGGCGGACGAACTCGGGGATGTTGTCGAGTCGGGCGAGGGCTTCGGGGGTCCAGGTGATGCCGTCGCGGGCGGCCGCCTCGAGGTCGGCGACCAGGCCGGAGAACGGGCAGCCGCCAGCGGCGGCGCGCTCGGCGGCGCCGGGGGCGAGAGCGGAGGCCGAGCCCGGCAGCGCGGCGGCGGCGGCGGGGCC
>CAZNIX010000631.1:0-2574 GCA_964573125.1 uncultured Thermoanaerobaculia bacterium | reverse complement strand
CGCTCGACGTTGCCGTCGAGCGCCGGCACGCGCTCGCCGAACGCGATGCTCGCCACCGCCGCCGCGGTGTAGCCGCCGACGCCCGGCAGCCCGCGCAGCCCGGTGGCGGTGCGCGGGAAGCCGCCCTCGGCGGCGACCCGCCGGGCGGCGGCGTGGAGCTGGCGGGCGCGCCGGTAATAGCCGAGCCCCGACCACAAGCCGAGCACGGCGTCGAGGTCGGCGGCGGCGAGCGCCTCGACGGTCGGGAAGCGGGCGAGAAAGCGGCGGAAGTAGGGGGCGGCGGCCTCGGCCCGGGTCTGCTGCAGCATCACCTCCGAAAGCCAGACCCGGTACGGGTCGCGGTCGGCGCGCCACGGCAGATCCCGGCGGTGGACGTCGTACCAGGCGAGCAGCGCACGGGCGGGGCTCACCGGCGCAGTGTAATCCCGAGCGCGGCGCCCGCCGCACAGAGCGCGCGCCGGCACGGGGCGCGCCAAAACGACACGCAGGTGGTCCGCGCATGCTGTAACGCGGCAAAACGGCGGACCCGGCCGCTCCGGAGGGAGTCAGCTTGGCCGAGCGTGGTGGCCGGAAAAGGAAACGGCGACCCGAAGGTCGCCGTTCAGAGTGGAGATGAGGGAGGCCCGCTCTTGGTTGGATCTAGTGGTTTATCCCCGTTGTGATGGGGTCTTGAGGGCTAGATCGTTGACGGGAGAGACCCGAGGGTCCCTGGATGTCGGTGTGACTACTAGATGGTAGGAGGCCTCCCCTCTTGAAGTCCATCTCTGCTCTATGAGCCCTGCAACAGAGATGCCAACCCGCCCATTCCCGGCCCCGCGCCGCCCCGGCGCGGCGCCGGGGGCCGGCGCCGCGCGATCGTCGCAGGGGGCTTGCGTCGCGCGGAGTCTGTGCTATGATCGTCGCTACTTCATCGGGAACGCCGAGGAAGCCGGTTTCCCAACCAACGGACGCAGGGTTTCATTTCCACAAGTTGTGGAAATCTTGTGGAATTGTGTCCATCGTGCGCGATGCCGATCCCCCAGCCGATCCCCCGCGGAGCCCGATGACCCGCTCGCTCTGGCCCCGCCTGCGCCGGCAACTCGAGCGCCAGCTCGACCCCGACGAGTTCGCGACCTGGTTCCGGCCGCTGCGGGCGCGGTCCGTATCGCCCGGCCGGCTGGTGCTGCTCGCGCCCAACGCCCGCTTCCTGCACACGCTCGAGGAGAGCTACCGCCCCGCGGTCGACCGCGCGATCGCGGGCCTCGACGACCCGGCGGTCGAGGTGCTGTTCTCGCTCGCCGGCGACGACGAGGCGGCGGTCGAGGCCGGCGAGCGAGCCGAGGCGCGGCCGCTGGCGGGGGGCAACGGCTCGCCGTTCGATCCGCGCTACGTCTTCGACACCTTCGTCGTCGGCACCTCCAACGAGTTCGCCCACGCCGCCGCCCGCGCGGTCGCCGAGCGGCCGTCGCAGAGCTACAACCCGCTGTTCCTCTACGGCGGCGTCGGCCTCGGCAAGACCCATCTGCTGCACGCGATCGGCCACCACATCCGGCGCCAGCACCCGCGGCTGCGGGTGATGTACCTGGTCGCCGAGCAGTTCGTCAACGAGCTGATCAACTCGATCCGCTTCGACCGCATGCCCGCGTTCCGGGAGCGCTACCGGACGATCGACGTGCTGCTGATCGACGACATCCAGTTCATCGCGGGCAAGGAGCGCACGCAGGAGGAGTTCTTCCACACCTTCAACACCCTCTACACCAGCCAGAAGCAGATCATCCTGTCGTCCGATTCGTCGCCGCGCCAGATCCCGACGCTGGAGGAGCGCCTGCGCAGCCGCTTCGAGTGGGGGCTGATCGCCGACATCCAGCCGCCCGAGCTGGAGACCAAGGAGGCGATCCTGCGCCGCAAGGCGGAGCTCGAGGGGGTGGCGCTGCCCGACGAGGTCGCCCACTTCATCGCCCGCCGCGTGCGCTCGAACATCCGCGAGCTCGAGGGGCTGCTCAACCGGGTGATCGCGTTCTCGATGCTCACCGGCAAGCCGCTGTCGCCGGCGCTGGCGAAGGAGACGCTCAAGGACATCCTGCCCGACGACGGGCGGCGGGTCAGCGGCCAGGAGATCGTCAAGCACGTCGCCAAGCACTACGGGCTCAAGGTCAGCGAGATCAAGCGCCGCAGCAACTCGCGCCAGGTCGCGTTCCCGCGCCAGGTGGCGATGTACCTGTGCAAGCGCCTGACCGACCTCTCCTACCCCGAGATCGGGAAGCTCTTCAACGACAAGCACCACTCGACGGTGATGTACTCGGTGGCGAAGATCGAGGAGCTGCGGGAAAGCGACCGCGATCTCGACCGCGCGCTCCAGACCTTCCAGGAACGGCTGGCGATTTAGTCAGATCTCCACGAGGGCTCCCTCGAGCAGGTCGAGGGCGGCGTCGAGCTGGCGGCGGGTGATCGTCAGCGGGGGGAGGAGTTGGGCGACCCGGCCCTCGGGGCCGCCGGCGAGGAGCAGCACGCCGCGCCGGCGGGCGGCGACGACCAGGCGGTCGGCGGCGGCGCGGTCGGCGAGCACCACCGCCAGGAGCGCGCCGCGGCCGCGCA
>CAZNIX010000630.1:0-2579 GCA_964573125.1 uncultured Thermoanaerobaculia bacterium | reverse complement strand
CGAGGACGCCGGGGGCGCCGGCGAGCGCCTCGGCCGCGCGCGGCGGGTCGGCGCACGCGACCTCGAGCACCGGGTGGCCGAGCCGTCGGCGGAGGCCGGCCGGGGCGTCGAGCGCGATCAGCCGGCCGCGGTTGAGCAGCGCCAGCCGGTGGCAGTACTCGGCCTCCTCGAGGTAGTGGGTGGTGACGAACACCGTGGTGCCGCCGGCGGCGAGGTCGTCGATCAGCTCCCAGAAGCTCCGCCGCGACACCGGATCGACCCCCGAGGTCGGCTCGTCGAGGAACAGGATCGGCGGCTCGTGGAGCACGGCGCAGCCGAGCGCCAGGCGCTGCTTGAAGCCGAGCGGCAGCTCGCGCACCAGGCGCCGGCGCTCGCCGGTCAGGCGCGCCATCGCGAGCACGCGCTCGCGCCGCTCGGCGAGCGCGCGGCCGGGGACCCCGTAGAGGCCGCCGAAGAACGCGACGTTCTCCTCGACCGTGAGGTCGCCGTAGAGCGAGAAGAGCTGCGACATGTAGCCGATCCGCTCCTTGATCGCCTCGCTCTCGGTCGCGACGTCGAGCCCGGCCACCCGCGCCCGCCCGGCGGTCGGCGCGAGCAGCCCGGCGAGCATGCGGATCGTCGTCGTCTTGCCCGCGCCGTTGGGGCCGAGGAAGCCGAAGATCTCGCCGGTGGCGACCGTGAAGCTGACGGCGTCGACCGCGGTGAAAGCGCCGAACGTACGGGTCAGCTCCTCGACCTCGACCGCGGGCTCGGCGGTGGGCCGCGGCTCGGTGCCGGTGCCGGACGCGGTCATGGCGGTGTCCCGGGCGCGACGCCAGTGGCAGCGACCCCGAGCTGACGGGGCGCGGCGATCACGAAGAGCCCTCCGAGACGACCGCCGCCGCGACCTCCCCGCCACCGCCGCCCTCGGCCGCCACCGCGCCGACCCGCTGGATGAAGACGTCCTCGAGCGAGGGCTCGACCCACCGCACGCGGGCGTCCGCGATCCCCTCCCGGCCGAGCGCGGCCGCAAGCGCTTCGGCGTCGCCACCCGCCTCCGCGACCACCAGGTGGACGCGGTCGCCGAATGCGACCGCCTGCTCCACCCCCGCCACCCGCCGCGCCGCTTCCCGCGCCCGCCGTGGCTCGCCGGCGGCGACCTCGAAGACGCGGCCGGCGAGGCCCCCGCGCAGTGCGTCCGGGGTGTCGAGCGCGAGCGCGCGGCCGCGGTCGAGCAGCGCCAGGCGGTCGAAGCGCTCGGCCTCGTCGAGGTAGGAGGTCGCGACCACCGCGGTCGTCCCCTCGGCGACCATTCGGTGGACGATCAGCCAGAGGTCGCGCCGCGACACCGGGTCGACGCCGAACGTCGGCTCGTCGAGCAGGAGCACCTGGGGCTGATGGAGCAGCGCGCACGACAGCCCGAGCTTCTGCTTCATCCCGCCCGAGAGCTTGCCGGCGAGGCGGTCGCGGAACGGCCCGAGCCCGGAGAACTCGAACAGCCGCTCGAGGCGGCCGGCCAGCGCGCCGCGCGGCACGCGGTAGAGATCGGCGTAGAAGCGGAGGTTCTCGCTCACCGTGAGGTCGGCGTAGAGACCGAAGCGCTGCGCCATGTAGGCGGTGCGCCGCTTGACCGCCTCGGGGTCGGCGGCGACGCTCGCGCCCGCGAGCACGGCGTCGCCCGCGCTCGGCGGCAGCACGCCCGCGAGCATGCGCAGCGTGGTCGTCTTGCCCGCGCCGTCGGGACCGACCAGCCCGAACAGCTCGCCGCGGCCGACCTCGAACGAGAGACCGTCGACCGCGGTCAGCGCGCCGAAGCGGCGGGTCAGGCGGTCGAGACGGAGGATCGGCTCGGCGGCCGGCACCGCGCTCAGCCTCCGGGCGGTGAAGCGGCAAGCCCCGGACCGGCTCCCGCGGTCTCGTCCGCGGCGCCGGTGCGGGGGGCGGACGCACCGGCGGCGACGGGCTCGGCTTCGGCACCGCCGCCGCGAGCATCGGTCCCGGCCCCGTCGCCGCTTGGGCCCGCGAGCGCGAGCGTGACGTCGACCGGCATCCCCGGCTTCAGCTCGTGCCCGGGGTCGTCGAGCACCCGCACCTTGACCGCGTAGACCAGCCGTACCCGCTCCTCGTTCGTCTGCACGTTCTTGGGCGTGAACTCGGCCTCCGAGGCGATGAAGAAGACCTCGCCCGGATAGCGCCGGTCGGGGTAGGTGTCCGCGGAGATCTCGGCGCGCGCGCCGAGGCGGACCGCGCCGATCCTGTTTTCGGGAAGGTAGATGCGCACCCAGCGGTCGTCACGGTCGAGGAGCGTGACGACCGGCGCGCCGGCGGCGACCACCTCGCCCGCCTTGCGGTGGCGGACGGTGACGACGCCGGCGAAGGGCGCCGCGATCGCGTGGTCGGCGAGCGCCGCCTCGGCGGCGGCGAGCGCGGCCCGCGCCTCCTCGACCCGCGCGCGAGCGGCGGGGCGGTAGGCGCGGTCGCTGGTGATGGCGTCGTACACGTCGGCTACGTGCACGATGCGCGCGCCGAGCGTCCCGACGATCGTTCCGCCCTGGGTCGCGCGTCCCGCCTCGACGGTCGCGACGTGAGCGACGCCGAGG
>CAZNIX010000629.1:0-2583 GCA_964573125.1 uncultured Thermoanaerobaculia bacterium | reverse complement strand
GCCACAGGCGCAGGCGGCGCGGCGCGGCGACCGGCGCGGCCGCCGGCGCGGCCGCGGCGGCGTCGTCGCCGGCCGCGGACGCGGTCACCGCGCCGCCTCCGGCGCCTTGCGGCGCTCGACCCGCGCCATGAACACCTCCATCACCCGCCGGTAGAGCGCCTCGCCGAGCACCTGGTCCTCGTAGCCGGCGTCGACGTTCGGGTTGTCGTTGACCTCGATCACCCAGCAGTCGTCGCCGCGCGGCTTGAGGTCGACACCGTAGAAGCCGTCGCCCATCAGCCGGGCGGCGGCGGCGGCGCGCTCGAGCACCCGCGGCGGGACGTCGGCGAGCGCCACCGCGCCGACCCGGCCGTAGTCGGCGACCTTGCCCCCCGCGTCGCGGTGGATGATCTGCCAGTGGCCGGGCGCCATGTGGTAGCGCGCCGCGAACAGCGGCTCGCCGCCGAGCACGCCGACCCGCCAGTCGAACTCGGTGGGCAGGAACTCCTGGGCGATCAGGAGCTCGGAGTCTTCGAGGAAGCGGCGGCCGGTGGCGACGAAGCCGCCGGGCTCGTCGATCCGCTCGACCCCCTGGGAGAAATAGCTGTCGGGGCGCTTGAGGATGCACGGGTACGTCATCGCGCGCGCCGCCGGCTCGAGGGTCTCCTGATCGACGATGCGGGTCGCCGGCGTCGGGATCTTCGCCCGCGCCAGCGCCTCGGCGAGGAAGACCTTGTTCGAGCAGCGGACGATCGAGGCCGGGTCGTCGATCACCACCAGCCCCTCGTTGCTGGCGCGGCGGGCGAAGCGGTAGGTCGGGTGGTCGACCGCGGTCGTCCAGCGCAGGAACAGGGCGTCGAACTCGGCCAGCCGGCCGTAGTCCTCGGGGCCGATCACCGCGGCGTTGAAGCCGACCTCGCGGGCGGCGCGGAGGAAGCGGCGGATCGCCTTGCGGTTCGACGGCGGCTCGGGCTCGTCGGGGCCGACCAGGATCGCGAGGTCGAAGCGGCCGCCGGCGGCGCGGCTGCCCGCCGGCCGGCGGCGGGCGAAGTGCTCGCGCGCCGCCTCGACCACGAAGTCGTGGTGGTGGGGCGGGATCTCGCGCGCCGCGATCGGGCGCAGGCTCTCGAGCCGCCACACCCCTCCCGCGGGGCCGGACCCGTCGCGGCCGAAGACCGCGCGCAGCAGCGGCGCCGGGAACTGGTTGAACAGCTTGGTCGCGAGCCGCTGGTGGCGCTGCGCCAGGTTGCGCCCGAAGTAGACCGAGAACGTGAACTCGTCGCCCGCGATCGGGCGCAGGCTGCGCTCGATCTCGGCCTCGAGGTCGTCCGACAGCAGGTTCAACCGGGTGCGGTGGCGCAGGTCCTGGATGGTGGTGACGCTCGGCAGCGGCCGGTGCCCGCGCGCGGCGGCGAGCAGCGAGACGTAGTAGCCGAGGCTCTGGTAGCGGTAGCGCCGGCAGAGGTTGAAGACCTTGACCCCGCGGCCGCCCGAATACTCGGGGTCGGTCAGGTAGCGGCGCGCCGGCACCACCTCGACCCCCGGCACGTCGAGCGGCCAGTCCTCGGGCTTCTCGACGACGATCAGGATGGGCATCGGCCCGCGCTGCGCCGGTTTCGCCGGTCAGCGAGCGATCGCCGGCCGCCGCGCGGTGGCCCGCGCGCTCCGGCCGTTCGGGTGGGGGTGCTCGGGCGGCGCCTGCCGGCGCGCCGGGCGAGGGTGGGGGGGAAGCGGAGGATCGTCCATGCGCCCGGGGGATCGTAACCCCAGGTCGGCGGAAGTCAACCCCCCCCGGCGCGACCCCGCCGCGATCGGGCCGCCCGCCGGCGCGCGCGGTCCCCCGCCGGCCGGCGGCGAACCTCACGGATTCCCCATGTTCCGATCAGGGATCCGTCGAGCGGCGCGCGGCGCTTGCCGCCAGAGTGGGCGCCAGGGGCCAGAGCCCGCGGACGCCGTCGCGCTACCATGAGGCGCCGTCCCCCGGCCGCCGGACGAAGAGCCCTCGTGAGACGCCGCGCCCCCGCCTCGGTCTCGCCGCCCCGACGCCCGCCGCCGGCGCCGGCCGCGCTCGCGCTGCTCCTGCTCGCGCTCGCCGGGGGCGCGGCCGCCGATCCCTGGTACGTCCACCACGACAACGCCGAGCGCGCGCTCGCGGCCGGCGACTGGCGGCGCGCGGTCGAGGAGATCAACCAGGCGATCGAGCGCCGGGGCGACTCCGGGATCCGGGTGCGCACCTACGGCATGCGGGTGACCGACTACTTCCCCTACCTGACGCTCGGCATCGCCTACTACCACCTCGACCAGCACGACGCCGCGCTCGAGGCGTTCGCGACCGAGGAGCGGCTCGGGGTGGTGCAGGGCTCGGCCGAGGCGAGCGCGGAGCTAGAGCGCTACCGAACGCTCGCGACGGCGGCGCGCGCGGAGGGCGCGGCCGCCGCCGGACCGAGCGCCGCGGAGATCCTCGCCGCAAGCCTCGGCGAGGCGCGCGACCTCGAGCGCCGGGACCTCCTCGACGAGGCGATGGCGGCGCTCGCCCGCGGGCTGGCGGTCGCGCCCGAGGACGCCGAGGCGACCGCGCTGATGGCCGGCCTGCGCGACGCGCGG
>CAZNIX010000628.1:0-2587 GCA_964573125.1 uncultured Thermoanaerobaculia bacterium | reverse complement strand
GCTCGAGCGCCGAGGGCGACGACGCGGCCGCGGCGAACGGACGCCGGCCGGCGAGCAGCTCGTGGAGCACGACCCCGAGCGAATAGACGTCCGACGCCGGCGTCGCGGGCTCGCCCGCGAGCTGCTCGGGGCTCGCGTAGGCCGGCGTCAGTGGCCGCATCTCGGTGCGCGTCGCCATCGCCACCGCGCTCGCCGAGCCCGAGGGCGAAAGCAGCTTCGAGACCCCGAAGTCGAGCAGGCGCGGTCGGCCGTCCCGGTCGACGAGAACGTTGGCCGGCTTGAGGTCGCGATGGACGACCCCGCGCGCGTGCGCGAACGCCACCGCCTCGGCCACGGCCAGGAACAGCCGCACCCGCGCGGGTACGTCGAGAGCGGTCTGCCGCGCGTGGGTCAGGAGGTCGTCGCCCTCGACGACCTCGAGCGCGATGAACCAGATCCCTTCCGGGCTCCGCCCGCCGTCGAGGAAGCGCACGATCCCGGGGTGGTCGAGCGAGGCGAGGATGCGCACCTCGGCGCGGAAGCGACGCACGGCCTCGTCGTCCGGACCCGGCCGGTCGATCAGCTTGAGCGCGACCGTGCGCCGGAAGTCGGGCGTCTCCTGCTCGGCGAGGAAGACCCGCCCCATGCCCCCGCGGCCCAGCTCGCGCACGATCCGGTAGGGGCCGACCCGCTGGGGCGGCGGCTCCTCGCCGACATGGATCCCGGCGGCCGCGAGCGGCGAGCCGTCGATCGGCGAGGGCGCGCCCGCCGGCGCCGCGAGCAGGCGCGCCAGCTCCTCGGCGAGCGCCAGCTCGGCGCCGCGGAGGCGGTCGATCAGCTCGCGACGGCCGGGCTCGTCCAGCTCGAGCGCCTCGGCATACAGCTCGGGCAGCCGCTCCTCGCTCATCCCGTGCTCGTCCGCGCCGCGGCTCCGTCCCGCTCACGGGCAGCGGCCTGCACCCGCCCGGCGAGCCCGGCGAGGCCTCCGAGGCCGAGCCGCGACGCCTCCCGCTCGACCTCGGCGGCGAGCCGCGCGGCCGTCGCGGGATCCTCGGCGACCGCGGTGAGGTCGAGGCGCAGCTCCAGCTCCTGGACCTTGCGCTGCGCCGTCCCGGCGGTGGCGATCGCCGCCTCGAGGTCGGCGCGGGCCGCTTCCGGCCGGCCCTCGGCGGCGGCGAGCGTCGCGCGCGCGCGCAGGAAGGCGAGCCGGCGGCTCACGCTCGGCGAACGCTCCATGTCCTCGCCGAGCTGCGCCAGACGTCGCCGTGCGGCGTCGCGCCGGGCCGCGGCGTCGAGCCGGACGCGCAGCACTTCGGCGAACCAGCCGGCCTCCGTGGCGGCGGCCTGGTCGAGGGTGGCGAACGCCTCATCGAGGATCCGTCCGGCGGTCTCGGGCGCCCCGGCGGCGTCCTCCGCTTCGGCCCACGCCACGCTGACGATCGCCGCTTCGTCCTGGTCTCCCTCGAGCAGGAGCAGCCGGCGCGCCTCGGCGAAGTGCCGCCGGGCGCCGTCGAGGTCGCCGCCGGCGACGGCGGCCCGGGCACGCACCGAATACGCGTAGCCGAGGGGACGCCGGCGCAGGCCTGCGTGGGCGGCACTCGCGAGCTCGTCGCTCAAGGACTCCAGGCGATCGAGGCGACCGGCGTCCAGATCGGCGAGCGCGCGCAGCAGCAACGCGTCGGCCAGGCTCTCGGTGCCGGCGGCGCGCAGCACCGACAGAGCCTCCTCGATCACCGGCTCCGCCTCCTCCGCGCGCCCGAGGTCGCGGACGATGAGCGCGAGAACGATCAGGCTGTGTCCGGCGGCGGCGTTTCCGGCGAGCGCACCGTCGGGCCGAGCGGCCCGCCGCAGCTCGATCACCTCCCGCGCCAGAGCCTCGGCGGCATCGGGGCGACCCCGGTTGACCCTGACCAGCGCGAGATTGCCGAGCGCGGTCAGCGGCTCCAGTCCGGCGCGCCGCGCGGCGGCCACCGCGTCCTCCAAGATCGCCTCGCCGCGCTCCATCTCGCCGCCCTGGAGGTATTCGATCGCGAGATCGTTGAGCGTGCGGTAGAGCGGCGCGTCGTCGCCGGCCCGCTCGCACTCGGCGCGCGCCCGCTCCAGCTCCTCGCGGGCGGCGTCTCTCTCGCCGAGCTGGGCGAGGATGCGGCCGTGCATGGAGCGGATCGTGCCCACGAGGTCGGTGCGTCCCTGGGCGATCGCCTGATCGCGCGCGCGAGTGTAGAAGACGAGCGCGCGCTGGTGCTCGCCGCGGTCGTTGGCGATCCGCCCCCCGGCGAAGTCGATCAGCGGATCGGACTCCTCGCCCGGGATCTGGCGCAGGCGGCCGATCACGATCAGCGCCTCGTCCGTACGCCCGGCCTTCGCCAGGCCGAGCGCCAGGGCGGCTCCGGCCACCACGTCGTCGGGCGCCCCGGCGAACCGGCGCTCCGACTCTTCGACCGGCGGCGGGTTGATCGGGTCGAAGGGGAAGCCGCCGGTGCGGGCGGGCCGTGCCGTCGCGGCGGTCTCGGTCGCCGGGCGGGGGCGGGCGAGCCAGACGATCGTGACGAGGAGCAGCAGCGCGGCGAGGGCGGCGAGCGGCGCGAGCTTCCGGAGGCGGCCGCTC
>CAZNIX010000627.1:0-2590 GCA_964573125.1 uncultured Thermoanaerobaculia bacterium | reverse complement strand
GCGAGCCCGGCGCGGAGCTGGAGCCGGGAGGGGTCGCGGCCGGGCTCGTCGGGGCGGGCGGCCGCGGCGAGCGGCAGGCTGGCCGGGCGCAGGACCTCGCCGCGCTCGAGCAGCACGCCGCGCTCGATGACGTTGCGCAGCTCCCGCACGTTGCCCGGCCACGGGTAGGCCTCGAGCGCGGCCAGCGCCGCGGGGTCGATCGCGCGCACGGCCTTGCCCAACCGGCCGGCGAACTCGGCGAGGAAGGCGCGGGCGAGCAGCGCGACGTCCTCGCGCCGCTCGCGCAGCGGCGGCAGGCGGAGGGTGAGGACGTTGATCCGGTAGTAGAGGTCGCGGCGGAAGCGGCCGGCCTCGACCTCGGCCTCGAGATCGGCGTTGCTGGCGCTGACCAGCCGCACGTCGACGGTCGTCGGCCGGCTCTCCCCCACCCGCTCGAACGCCCCGTCCTCGACCACCCGCAGCACCTTGGCCTGGGCCGCCGGCGGCAGGGCGTCGATCTCGTCGAGCAGCAGGGTGCCGCCGTGGGCGACCCGGAAGCGGCCGTCGCGGTCGGCGACCGCGCCGGTGAAGGCACCGCGGCGGTGGCCGAAGAACTCGCTCTCGAAGAGCTCCCCCGGGATCGCCGCGCAGTTGACCTTGACGAACGGGCCGCCGGCGCGCGCGCTCCGCCGATGGAGGAGCTTGGCGACCTCTTCCTTGCCGGTGCCGGTCTCGCCGAGCAGCAGCACCGAGGTGTCGGCCGAGGCCGCCAGGTCGACCAGCTCGATCACCCGGCGCCACGCCGCCGACTCCCCCAGCGGTTCGCGTTCGGGCCGGTCGGCGCCGGCGCCCGCGCGCAGGTAGGCGAGCTCCCGGCGCAGGCCGGACTGCGCGAGCGCGCGCTCGAGGACCAGCGTCAGCTCGTCGGGGTCGGCGGGCTTGAGCAGGTAGTCGAAGGCCCCGGCCCTCATCGCCTCGACCGCCGACGGCACCGTGCCGTGGCCGGTGAGCACGACCACCGGCAGCGCCGGCGCCTCGGCGGCCAACCTGCCGACCAGCGTCAGCCCGTCCTCGCCGGGCATCCGCAGGTCGGCGATCACCGCGTCGGCGCCGGCCAGGCTCTCCGGGCGCAGCGCCTCGGCCGCCGAGCCCGCGGTGCGCACCGCGAAGCCGCGCCGCCCGAGCAGCCGCGACAGCGAGTCCCGGACGTAGGCCTCGTCGTCGACCAAGAGCACCGTGCCCCGGCGCGGCTCCGCGGTCATCGCCCGCCCTCCGCGCCGACCGGCGCGACCGGCTCGGTCTCCGCCGCGGGCTCGGTCCCCGTGGGCCGTAGCGCCCGCTCTTTGCGCTCCGCTCGCTCCTCCGGCGCGTCCGCGACCGGCTCCGCTTCCCCGTGCGCGGCCGCCGCGGTCACGGCGGCCAAGGCGGTCCGGGCGTCCGGCTCCGCCCGCGCGACCGGCTCCGTCCCGGCGGCCGCCGGCTCCGCGCCCGACGCTCCGTCCGCCGCTGCCAGCGGCAGCTCGAAACGGAACACCGTGCCGCCCCCGGGCCGGTCCTCGGCGGCGAGCCGCCCGCGGTGGTCCTCGGCGATGCCGTGGCAGACCGCGAGGCCGAGGCCGGTCGAGCCGCGGGTCGAGACGAACGGCTCGAACAGGCGCTCTCGCACCTCCGGCGGCAGCCCGCGGCCGCGGTCGGCGACCGCGACCTCGGCGCGGCCGCCGGCGCGCCGCGCGGCGACCGCGACCTCGCCGGCCTCCGGCTGGCACTGGCAGGCGTTGACCAGCAAGTTGAGCACGAGCTGGCCGAGCGTGACCTCGTTGCCGACCACCGGCAGCGGCTCGGCGGGCAGGTCCACGCCGATCCGCACCCCACGGTAGGCCGGGTTGGCGCGCACGAACTCGGCGGTGCGGCCGACCACCCGGGCGAGGTCGAGCCGGCGCTTGGGGGTGCGGCCGGGATCGGCGAACGCGAGCACCTGGCGCAGGATGCCGGCGACCCGCGCCAGCCCCTCCGACAGCGGCGGCACCAGCTCCCGCGCGTCCTCGGCGCGCCCGGCGGCGAGGTCGTCGCGCAGCATCGTGAGGTAGTTGGTCATCCCCTCGAGCGGGTTGTTGATCTCGTGCGCCAGCCCGGCGGCGAGCCGGCCGACGCTCGCCAGCCGCTCGCTGTGGAAGAGCTGGCGCTCCAGCTCGCGCACCCGCGCCTGCTGCTCGGCCGCCGCCTCGAGGCGGGCCGAGCGCCGCGCCTGCCGGAACGCGGCGAGGCCGAGGCCGAGGCTCAGCAGGATCACCGCCAGGTTGAGCGCGACCGTCCGCCGGTAGCGGGCGGCCAGGCTCTCGACCGACTGCACCAGCCGGCTCCCCTCCTCGGCGCGCACCAGCGTCCAGCGCACCGGCGGCTGCCAGTGAGGGTCGCGGACCTCGGCGCGGGCAGTCAGGTGCCCGGGGGCGGGCCCGACCGCCGCTCCGGACGCGGCCGCGCCGGATTCCCCGGCAGCGGGCCCGCCGCGCGCGGCGCCGGACTCCGCACCCGGCTCCGGGGCGGCTCCGGCTCCGCTCGCCGCGCGCCGAGATCACGGGGGTCACGCGCCTGGTGCGGCACCACTTGTTCG
>CAZNIX010000626.1:0-2602 GCA_964573125.1 uncultured Thermoanaerobaculia bacterium | reverse complement strand
CCGGCAGCTCGGCCGCCACCGCGGCCAGCTCGGCGTCGACCGCGGCCGCGGTCGGCGGCCGCTCCCCGCGGTCCTTGGCCAGGAGGCGCCCGACCAGCGCATGGAGGCGCGGCGGCAGGTCGGGGCGCAGCTCGCCGAGCGGCGGCGGCTCGGCCTGGAGGATCTGGTAGACCAGGGTCGAGATGGTGTCGCCGCCGAACGGCCGGCGGCGGGCGAGCAGCTCGTAGAGCACGACGCCGAGCGAGAACAGATCGCTCCGTCCGTCCAGCTCCTCGCCGCGGATCTGCTCCGGCGAGAGGTAGTGCGGGCTCCCCATCACCGAGCCGGTGACCGTCAGCTCGGTCGCCTGGCCGGCCATCTTGGCGATGCCGAAATCGCTGATCTTGAGCCGGCCCTCGGCGTCGAGCAGGAGGTTCGAGGGCTTGATGTCGCGGTGGACGATGCCGCTTCGGTGCGCGTGCTCGAGCCCGGAGCACGCCTCGCGCACCAAGCGCAGCGCCTCGCCGAGCGCGAGCGGCGGCCCCGCGCCCAGGCGCGCGCCGAGGTCGGAGCCCGGGACGTGCTCGAACGCGAGGTAGATGAAGCCGCCGTCCTCGCCGGCGTCGAACAGGGTGACGACGTGGGGGTGGATCAGCTTGCCGGCGGTGCGCGCCTCGCGCAGCAGGCGCTGGCGGCGCTCGGGCAGCTCGTCGGGATGGACGCCGAGGATGCGCAGGGTCTTGAGCGCCACCCGGCGGCCGATCTGCGGGTCCTCGGCGAGGTAGACCTCGCCCATCGCGCCGGCGCCGAGCAGGCGCTCGATCCGGTAGCGGCCGAGGGTGGCGCCGGGGGCGAACGTCGACATCGTGCTGCGCTCGGTGCTCTCAGGCCTCGAGGGAGGCGTCCTCCGCGACCGCGCCGCCGGCGTCGCGCTCGGCGAGCAGCTTCTCGGCCTCGGCGCGGCGCTCGGCCGGCACCCGCACCCGCACCTCGCCCAGCCGGCCGAAGGTCACCGGCTCCTGGTGGAAGAGGAGCGACTCGACCTCGGCCGGCACCTCGCACGAGCGCAGGTAGCCGGCGATCAGCTCCGCCTCCTCGTCGGTGCCGACGGTGCGCACGATCGACCACTGGTCGCTCATGGTGCGGTCCTCTCGCTCTCCGGCGGCCGCGCCCGGAGGGACTCCGCGGCGTGGAACACGCGCCCTGGGATCTTACCGCGGGCCGGCATCCCCCGCGGGCGGTTCCGGGAGCCTCCGGCGGCCGCGCGGCGGCACGCAGCAGCGCAGACTCGGGGAGGGGACCCGCCCTACCGAGCCCGACGGCAGCAGGACTGTGCGCGCCTCAAGGGCCCGCTTGCGGCGTCGGCGCCTCGAGTCCCTCGAGCGCGAACGGCTTGCGCTCCTGGCGCGGGTACCAGTGGCGGCTGTGCTCGGCGAAGGCGCCGTCGTCGCGGTGCCAGCGGAGCCGGGAGACAGTCAGCGACTGGTCGTCGAACTCGATCCAGTTGCAGGAGTTGCGCTCGCGCTCGCCGGCCCGGCCGCGGTTCGACGTGGTGGTGCCCGAGTGGCAGATCACCACCGGCGGCCGCCCCTTGGGGTAGAACTCCTCGGAGCTGCCGATGTAGGCCTGGTGCTGGTGGCCGGAGAGCACGAGGTCGACGCCGACGGTCGAGAACACGTCGATCGCCTCGTAGGCGTTCGCGAGCACGGTCTGGGTGCCGAAGTTGGGCGGCGGGATCAGGTGGTGGTGGGCGACCACGACCTTGAACGTGGTCTCCGGGATCCGCTCGAGCAGCTCGGCGACCGCGAGCAGGCGCCGGAGCGGGATCCGCCCCTCCTTGAGCGTCCAGCCGTGGGCGGTGTTGATGCCGACGATGCACACCCGCGGGTCGTGGAAGACCGGCTCCAGCTCGGCGGCGAAGTGGCGGCGGTAGGCGCCGAAGGGGGCGAAGATGCGCTCCCAGAAGCGGTAGAGCGGGACGTCGTGGTTGCCGGGCACGACCACCACCGGCGCCGCGAAGCGCTCGACCCAGGCGCGGGCGGCGCGGAACTGCTCGGGCCTCGCGCGCTGGGTGAGGTCGCCCGAGACGACGACCACGTCGGGCCGGCGCCCGGCGGCGAACGCGAGCACACCCGCCGCGACCTCCGGCAGGTGCGGCGGCCCGAAGTGAACGTCGGAGACGTGGAGCAGGCTGGGCACGGGGAGCGAGCGGGCGCACCGGTCCCGGGGACGATCCGGGAGCGGGCGGGTTCAGTCGGCTTCGAGATCCAGCTCCTCGCCGAGTGCCTCGCGCACGCCGCGCGCGGCCTGGCGCGAGGCGAAACCGCCGAACGCGGCGAGCAGCGCGCGGCCGTGGCGGTACCCGAGCCAGACGCCGGCGGCGGCGGCCGCGGCGAGCGCCGGCAGCGGGTAGGCGCGCACCAGCCGCTCCCACTCGACGCCCTCGGGGATCACGCTGCCCTCATCCGTTCGAGGGTCCGCTGGGGAGCGGACCGGGAGACCCTCCCGCCTCGCGCGGCCCCAGATCCACGATCGTGGCCCCCGCCCCCCCCTCCTCGAAGGAGGCGAGGTGAAACCCGGCCACCAGGGGATGCGTTTTCACGAGGTCGGCCACGCCCCGGCG
>CAZNIX010000625.1:0-2610 GCA_964573125.1 uncultured Thermoanaerobaculia bacterium | reverse complement strand
GCGGGCGGCGCGGGCGCCGCCTGGGGGGCGCTGGCGGTCGCCGAGCCGGACGACCCCGGGAGCCTGGGGCGGGTGATCGGCCGCCCGCGCGCGGGCGGCGGCGAGGAGCTGGCGCGGATCGTCGAGGCCGCCGACGCGGCGCCGGCCGAGCTGGCGGTACGCCGGGTCAATGCCGGCCTCTACGCGCTGCCCGCGCCCGAGGTCTTCGCCTACCTCGACCGCCTCGACGACGACAACGCCCAGGGCGAGCTGTACCTGACCGACGCCCTCGGCCTCGCGGCCGCCGAGGGCCGCTCGATCGCGCTCCACCCGCTCGCCGACCCCGACGAGGCGCTCGGGGTCAACACCCCCGAGGAGCTGGCCGCGGTCGACCGCCTGCTACGCTCTCGCCGACGCGCGGGCGGGACGGGCAGCGGCGGGGGCGCGGAGGGCGGGCGGGCGAAGCCCGGACTCGGGGGGTGAGACCCGGGAGCCGCGCTTCTCGGGTCGAGGAGGGCTGGACACCCCCCCTGAAAGAACGGGGCGGGAGGAGGGGACCGAGGCATGTGCGGCATCGTCGGCTACGTCGGGCACCGCGAGGTGGTGCCGCTGCTGATCGACGGCCTGCGCCGGCTCGAGTACCGCGGTTACGACTCGGCCGGGGTGGTGGTGGTGGCGGACGGCCGGCTCGACGCGGTGCGCGCCGAGGGCAAGCTCGACCGGCTGGTCGAGAAGCTCGCGGCCCACCCGCTCGCCGGCAGCCACGGCCTCGGCCACACCCGCTGGGCGACCCACGGCGCCCCGAGCGAGCGCAACGCCCACCCGGTGTTCGACGGCCGCCGGCGGGTGGCGGTGATCCACAACGGGATCATCGAGAACTTCCTGCCGCTGAAGCGCCGGCTCGCCGAGCAGGGGTGGGAGTTCGCGTCCGACACCGACACCGAGGTGGTCGCCGACCTGATCTCGCACCACCTCGAGCGCGGGGCCGACCTCGCCGCGGCGGTCGCCGCCGCGTGCCGCGAGCTCGAGGGGATGTACGCGTTCGCCGCGGTCGCGGCCGGGCGCGGCGGCGGCGGCGGTGGCGGTAACGGCGCCGGGCCGGCGCCGGCGCAGGAGATCGTCGCCGCCCGCCACGGCCCGCCGCTGGTGCTCGGCCTCGGCGCGGGCGAGCAGTTCCTCGCCTCCGACCCCGCGGCGCTGCTCGCCTACACCCACCGCGTGGTGTTCCTGGAGAACGGCGACCTCGCGCGCCTGACCCCGGCCGGGGTCGAGATCAGCGACCTCGCCGGCCGCCGCCTCGAGCGCCCCGCCCGGCGCCTCGACTGGGACCCGATCCAGGCCGAGAAGGGCGGCTACAAGCACTTCATGCTCAAGGAGATCCACGAGCAGCCCCAGGCCGTTCAGGACACCTTCGCCGGGCGCGTCGACTTCGCCGGCGGGCGGGTGACGCTCGACGGCTTCGCGCTCGCCGACGGCGAGCTGGCGGCGATCGAGCGCGTCCACCTGCTCGCCTGCGGCACCTCGTGGCACGCCGCCCTGGTCGGCAAGTTCCTGATCGAGGAGCTGGCGCGGGTGCCGGCCGAGGTCGACTACGGCTCCGAGTACCGCTACCGCGACCCGATCGCCGGCGAGCGGGTGCTCGCGATCGGCGTCTCGCAGTCGGGCGAGACCGCCGACACCCTGGCCGCGATGGAGGCCGCGCGCGAGCGCGGCAGCAAGCTGGTCGCGGTCGCCAACGTCCCCGGCAGCCAGGCGACGCGGATCAGCGACGGCGTGCTCTACACCCACGCCGGGCCCGAGATCGGCGTCGCCTCGACCAAGGCGTTCACCACCCAGCTCGTCGCGCTCTACCTGTTCGCGCTCCACCTGCGCCAGGCGCGCGGGCTCGAGCACCGGCCGGAGCTGGCGACCGAGCTGGCGCGCCTGCCGCAGGCGGTCGACGAGGCGCTCGGCGGCGAGGCCGCGGTCGAGGAGCTGGCGCGGCGCTTTTTCCGCGCCGAGGACTTCCTCTACCTCGGCCGCGGCATCGACTACCCGATCGCGCTCGAGGGCGCGCTCAAGCTCAAGGAGATCAGCTACATCCACGCCGAGGGCTACCCCGCGGGCGAGATGAAGCACGGCCCGATCGCGCTCATCGACGAGGAGATGCCGGTGGTCGTGATCGCGACCGGCGAGGGCACCGTCTACCGCAAGATGCGCAGCAACGTCGAGCAGGTCAAGGCGCGCGGCGGCGTGGTCATCGCGCTCACCGACCACGAGCCGGAGGAGCTGGCCGGCGTCGCCGACGCGGTGCTGCCGGTGCCGCGCATCGGCCGCCTGCTGCAGCCGATCGTCAACGTCGTGCCGCTCCAGATCCTCGCCTACGCGATCGGCGTCCGCCGCGGCGCCGACGTCGACCAGCCGCGCAACCTGGCGAAGAGCGTGACGGTGGAGTAGGCCGGCGCCCGGCCCCGACGCCGCGCTACCATCCCGCGGATGCATCACGGCGCCGCCGGCGATCCCGCCGGCTCGTACCGCCGGCGCCTCGAGGCGGCCCACGACGCCGCGGCCGCGCTCGAGCGCCGCTCGCGGCTGCTCTCGTGGGCGCGGCTCGCGGCCGCGGTCGCGGTGGCCGCGTGCCTGATCGCGGTC
>CAZNIX010000624.1:0-2615 GCA_964573125.1 uncultured Thermoanaerobaculia bacterium | reverse complement strand
GCTGCTCCTGCCGCGCGCGCTGACGCCCGCGCCGGCCCCGCCCGGCTGATCCGTCGAGCCCGTGGCGGCGGGACCCGCTCCCACGGGGCGCCCGCCGCGAAGCGGCGACCGGCCCGCCCGGCGACGTGCCGGTCGCGCCGCCGACAAACGAGCCCGGGGACAGGGCCTCGGCAGGCCGAGGGCGCGGCCGGAACCGCCGCGGTCAAGGCGACGGCGTCGGGCGTCTCCGCAGCGCGTAGATCCCCAGTCCGACGAGGAGCGCCATCGCCGCGGCGATCAGGTTCCGCCGGCCGGCGCTCGCGGCGAGCCCGAGCGAGATCAGGATGGCGGCGATCGGGATCGCCGGCCCCCCGGGGAGCCGAAATCCGCCGGGCTGATCGCCCAGCTTCCGGCGCAGCACCGGCACCGCCGCCGCGGTGCCGAGGTAGGAGGCGAGCCGCGCGATCACCGACAGCGCGGCGAGCCCGGTGAAGGAGCCCGAGAGCGCGAGCGGCAGCGCCACCGCGCCCTGGAGGAGGATCGCCGCCGCCGGGGTGCGGAAGCGCGGGTGGACGGCGCCGAGCCACCTCGGCCCGTAGCCGTCGCGCGCGAGCGCGAAGAGGTAGCGCGGGCCGGCGAGCACGGTCGCCGAGTTGGTGCCGAGGATCGACACCGCCGCCCCGGCGGTCAAGAGCCACCCGCCCCAGCCGCCGAGGAAGCCGGCGGCGGCGTCGGCGAGCGGCGTCGCCGAGGCGCCGAGGTCGGGCAGCGTCCCGAGCGCGACGAGCTGCACCGCGCCGTAGAGCAGGGTGACGATTCCGATCTGGGTCAGGAGCGCCCGCGGCACGTCGCGCCGCGGGTGGCGGAACTCGCCCGCCGGCGCCGGCGTGTTCTCGAAGCCGGCATAGGCGAAGAGGAGCAAGAGCGCCGCCTCGCCGAGCCCCTCGGCGCCGGGCGCGACCGCCGGCTGGCCGGCGAGCACGCCGGGCGAGAACGCGAGGGCGCCGGCGGCGACGAACACGCCGAGCGGCACCAGCTTGGCGATCACGAGCGCGACCGCGGTGCGCGCGCCGGCGCGGACGCCGATCAGGTTGATCGCGATCAGGACCGCGAGCGGCAGCGTGATGGCGAGCGCGCGGCCGAGGCCCGCCCCCGCCGCCGGCAGCAGGTAGGAGAGCGCCTGGGCGAAGCCGGCCGAGAGCGACGCCACCGAGGCGACGCGCGCGAGCCAGGTCATCCAGCCGACCTCGAAGCCGATGAGGTCGCCGAACGCCGCGCGGGCGTAGAGGTAGGCGCCGCCGGTGCCCTCGAAGCGGCTCGACGCCTCGGCGAAGCAGAGCACGATCAGCAGTACCGCGAGCCCGGCGAGCAGCACCGCGGCCAGGCTCGCCGGCCCGAGCAGCGCCGCCGCCGCCGCCGGCAGCAGGTAGATGCCGCTGCCGACCACGTCGTTGAGCGCCAGCGCGACCACCTGGCCGCGCGACACCGCGCGCCGCAGCTCGGGGGGTGGGGACATCGAGTGACGATAGCAGGCGGCGGCGGTAGGATCGCGCCGCCATGCCCGCCGCCGGGGACCCGCCGCTCGCGCTCGACTACGTCTCCCCGCTGCCGCCGGTGCGCTCGGGGATCGCGGACTACAGCGCCGATCTGCTGCCGTACCTGGCCGAGCGGGCGGACGTGCGGGTGGTGCGCCTGCCCGGGCAGCCGGTCGACGAGGCGTTCGCGGCGCGCTGGCGGCCGGTCGAGATCGCGGCGGTGGGGGCGGGCGGGCGGCTGCCGCTCTACCAGATGGGCAACAACCCCTGGCACGGCCCGGTGTGGGAGCTGGCGATGGCGCGGCCGGGGGTGGTGACGCTGCACGACCTGGTGCTCCATCACCTGCTGGTCGAGCGCACGCTCGCGCAGGGCGCCTACGAGCCGTACGAGGAGGCGCTGGCCGCCGACCACGGCTGGATCGGGCGCGCGGTGGCGCGGCCGCGCTGGTGGGGCGGCTCCTGCGACGCCGGGCTGTTCGCGCTCCCCGCCCACCGCCGGCTGCTGCGGCGCCAGCGCGGGGTGCTCGTGCACAGCCGCTGGGCCGCCGAGGCGGTGGCCGAGGACGACGCGGAGATCCCGGTCCGCCCGGTGCCGATGGCGATCCCGCTGCCGCCGCGCGCCGACGCCGCGGCCGGCCGCGCGTTCCGCGAGGCCCGGGGCCTGCCGGCGGACGCGCCGCTGCTCGGCTCGTTCGGCTTCCAGACCCCGATCAAGCGCACGCTGGTCGCGGTGCGGGCGCTGGCGGCGCCCGGGCTCGAGCGGGCGCGCCTCGCGATCGTCGGCGAGGTCTCGCAGGAGCTGGACTTCGAGGCCGCGGCGCGGCGGTCGGGCGTCGCCGAGCGGGTGGTCGTCACCGGCTTCGTCCCCGCCGCCGAGATGCACGCGGCGATCGCGGCCTGCGACCTCTGCCTCAACCTGCGCTATCCGACCGCGGGCGAGACCTCGGCCTCCCTGCTGCGCGTGCTCGCCGCCGGCCGGCCGGCGATCGTCTCCGATTTCGCCCAGTTCGCCGACCTGCCGCCGGCGGTGGCGGTGCGGGTGCCGCTCGGCGGCGCCGGCGACGACGAGCCGCGGGCGCTGGCGGCGGCGGTCGCCGGGCT